>CAIWXG010000440.1 GCA_903916555.1 uncultured Bacteroidota bacterium | reverse complement strand
TCATAATATTGCAAAAAAAATAAAAATACACATGAAGAATTATTTACTACTTTTATTAGCATTGGTAACATTTAGCTTTGCAAATGCACAAAATGCCGACAGACAATGGAGCATTGGTATTGAAGGCGGTGGTCAACAGTATCAAGGCGACTATGGCAACGGATTTTATAAACCCGAACACGGACTTTATGGCTTCGGTGGATTTTCTGTTTATAAATATCTTTCCTCTCATTTCGATTTAGGTGTGCAATTTTCAACCGGAACAATAGGTTATAAAAATAATGACATAACTACCTTCAGCAACAAAATGTACCAAATTAATGGTAACCTAAGATATAACTTTCTAAAAGAAGGCACTATATTAAGACCATTTGTATTAGTAGGCATTGGCGATTTTTATCTTTCAGATAAAAACAACCTTAATGTACATGATGCGGATATTATGACGTTGCCTGATTTAGCAGCAGGGGTAAACATTAAATTAAATGCTGCTTTTACTATTAAATTACAAGAAACATTGCTATTACCATTCCGTACATTTAATAATGGCGAAACACAAGATGCTTATTTATTACATACTATTGGTTTAAGTTATAATATTGGTCATAAAATTGATGCTGACGGAGATGGTGTAGCAGATAATAAAGACAAATGCCCTAATACTCCAAAAGGGGTAGCCGTTGATGTAAATGGTTGTCCCTTAGATACTGATGGAGACGGCATACCAGATTATCTGGATGAATGCCCTACAGAAAAAGGTACAGTTGCAACAAAAGGTTGCCCGGATAGCGATGGTGATGGTGTTGCAGACAAAAATGACAAGTGTCCCGGCACACCGGCAGGTGTAATTGTAGATGCTACCGGTTGTCCTGTGGATAGAGATGGTGATGGAATTGCAGATTATCTTGACGATTGCCCGGATCAAAAAGGCTTACCGGAATTTAAAGGTTGTCCGGATACAGACGGTGATGGAGTACCTGACAAAAATGACAAATGCCCAAAAACTCCTGCCGGCGTTAAGGTGGATGTAAATGGTTGCCCATTGGATAGAGATGGCGATGGTGTGCCAGATTATATGGATGCATGTCCGGATGTACCGGGAACAAAAGAGAATAAAGGCTGCCCTGAAGTAAAAAATGAAGTAAAAGAATTATTTAAGAAGGCATTAGAGGGTATAGAATTTGAAACCGGAAAAGATGTTATACATAAGAATTCTTATGCTATTCTAAATCAGGTAGTTACTGCATTAAAAGACAATCCGTCTTATAATTTACAAATTAACGGGCATACAGATGATAAAGGCAAACCGGAAGCCAATAAAATATTATCAGAAAAAAGAGCAGATGCCGTTAAAAAGTATTTTGTAGAAAAAGGTATTGATGAAAAACGATTAAAAACTGCAGGTTTTGGTGGCGGAAAACCCATTGCCGACAATAAAACAGAGGCAGGTAGAAAGAAAAACAGAAGAGTAGAGTTTATTGTAAATTTCTAAATCATCTATTTTTCATTTTAAAAGTGGCTGTTTAAGTAAGCAGCCACTTTTTTATTTATTTTTGTTTAAAAACTATTTTCCGAATGATTATCTATAATGTTACAGTTAAAGTAGAAAAAGAAATATCTGAAAATTGGGTTAACTGGATGCAGAATGAACACATACCCGATTTACTAAATACCGGATTGTTTAATGATTACACACTATCAATGTTATTAGAACAAGACGAAAGTGATGGAATAACATATATAGTGCAATATCACTGCGAAAACATGGAAAAATACAATCATTACATAGAACATT
>CAIWXG010000439.1 GCA_903916555.1 uncultured Bacteroidota bacterium | reverse complement strand
TCAATTATTTTTGATTTAAGTGGGTCGGCTTTGGGTTCTTCTCTTTCGGGTTCTGGCTTACCTGCTTTTTCACTTCCTCCTCCATCTTCTTGCCTTTGTGCATTACCATCGCCATTAATACTTGGTTCGCTGTTAGATTGTTTTTCATGTTCTATTGCTTTATTTATTAATTCTTTATGTTTTTCTTGGTATAACTCTTTCCCTTTTATATCATTATATCCGAAATATCCATAGGTATCTAATATTTCTCTCCCATGCTCCGATAAAGCGTCTCTGAATTCAGAAAATTTAGGGTCTTGATATAACGCATCTAAATCTATTACTCCACTATCTTTGTCGTAAAACTTACCCGCAAAGTCCACAATCTTCTTTTCGTCATCCGCTTCTATTTTTTCTTTTTCAGCTTTTTTAATTTGATTAAATATTTCTTCATGCAAAGGATTTTCAGGGTCTAATCCCAATCCTTCAAATTCTGCTGCCCTTGCTGCTTTATCCCAATTGTCTATTTCTTGCCTATCTGATTCGTTTATGTAATCGGGGTCTTTAGCTCTTTTTTGTTCTTCATGTAGTTCTTCTAACCTATCTACTATACTTTCTTTGCTGCCGTGGTTGTTCATTGCTTCATACAATGCATTCATTAATTTATCACTGTTATCTTCACCATCACCTGTTTGCAATTCTTGCGCCCATTGGTCTATTTTTTGTCCACCTTTTTCGTTGCTATTCCCATCATTACTACCCATCATAAAAGAACCACCTTCCACAAATACCATTTCTATTTCATCTTTTGTGTCTAATAGTTTTTGGGCATCCATACTTTTAAATGGCATATTGGTAATAGCTATTTGCTTTTCAACCCCCTCTAAGCAAGTTGTTGTTTTTATAAGTGATGTGTTTTCCAAGCTTGTGAGTAATTGATTTTAAGAATTCATGCAAGCAAGGTAAAACTATTTTGCTATACAAGAAACATTTGTTTCCGTTCTTCCAGATTTTCTGCAGTTCTCACTTTTCCTCGTTTGTAACGAGGATAATAAAGTTAGGCGTTTTTAACGCCCGTAAATTTTATCAAATAAAATAATTAATTATAAAAAATGTAAAGAATGTGATATGTGGGCTTTACAAGTCCCGTTGTTCTATATATTCCACCGTACATCTCGACCTGCAAATAGAACTTCGTCTCCTACGGCATGTAATTCTATAAAGCCTAATAAAGGAATCTATTTGCAGCAATTATCAGACTGGGGTTCGGTGTGTAATATAGCCAAAATTTGTACTGCTTTTCTATTAATATGCACTAGTAACAATTTTTTTATTAAAGAGCCAAATCTATATCGGCTTATTAAGTAACAGCCAATACATACCTAAATCAGCAACAGCTTTCGAGTAGTTGTCGAAGCCAACAGGCTTTACAATATAACTATTTACACCTAATTCGTAGCAAGTTTTTACATCAGGGTCTTCTGCAGATGAAGTGAGAATTATAACAGGAATTGTTTTAGTTCTTTTATCCGTTTTTATTTTCTTTAAGACTTCAATACCATTTACTTTAGGCATTTTAAGGTCTAATAAAATAGCTTTGGGTTTATTATTAATATCTCTAGATTTATAAATACCCTCACAAAATATAAAATCTAATGCCTCTGCTCCGTTTTTTAAATGAATTATTTTATTAGCAAGGTTCTTTTTTTTTAAGGCTCTAATGGTTAATTCGGCATCATTAGGATTATCTTCTACAAGTAATATTTCAAGGTCGGTATCGTACATGTTAAATTATTTTGTTTGTAATGAAAAATAAAAAGTTGCTCCATTTTCAACTTTGCCTTCAGCCCATACTTTGCCTCCGTGTTTATTTATTATTCGTTGTATTATTGCTAAACCAACACCCGTTCCTTCAAATTCATCCATAGTATGCAAACGTTGAAATACGCCGAATAGTTTATCGTAATAACGCATATCAAAGCCCGCACCATTATCTTTTATAGAATATACAACCTCATTGCCTGTTATTTCAGATTTTATTTCAATTAGTGGTTCCAATACTTTTGATGAATATTTTATAGCATTTTCAATAAAATTAATCATTACTTGTACCATTAATTCAGTATCGGCATAAATAGCATGAAGATTATTATAGACTATTGTTGCATTATGAGTGGTTGATTTATTAATTTCATTAATTGCTTTATTTACAATGTCATTCATATCTGTCTCCTTTTTAAGTATTTCTTTACGTCCTAATCTTGAAAAAGTAAGAAGATTATCTATTAAATGACCCATTTTTTCGGCATTTTCACTTATAGTATGTAAAATTCTTTTACCCTCCTTATCAAGAATAGTAGAGTAGTCTTCGTCTAATATTTTTGCATACCCTGTAACAGCTCTTAACGGAGCGCGTAAATCGTGTGATACAGAATAAGAAAATGCTTCTAACTCTTTATTTAATTGCAAAATAGAATCTTGTTGTTTTTTCCTTTCTGTAATATCCTCCGAAATTCCTATTAAATATAGAGGCTTATTATTATCATATACAGGTATTTTTTTTGTACGTAGCCATTTTAATCCATTGTGGGAAACAAATGGCTCTTCATCTATAATAGATAAACTTTTATTATCAATAATTTCTCTTTCTAATTTTTGTTGTTCGTCAGCTTTTTCCTTAGAGAATAAATGGTAATCTGTTTTCCCGATTAATTCATTTTGAGAAAAATTAAATAGAGTTTCAAATGCTTTATTTATCTTTATATAGTTTAAAGTATTAGCAACTTTTACAAAAACAGCATTCGGAATATTTTCAAGAACTGTATCTAAAAAATGGTTAAATTCAAGTAAATTATTTTCTAATTTTTTTTGTTGTGTAATATCATTCATTGCTATTAGAAAGCAAAAACAATTATCAATTTCAATCATTTCAGACGAAACTTGCATTTTCCTTATTTCCTTAGTATCATTAAAAATGTTTATTTCAAATTCACTAATTTTGTCGCCGCTTTTAATGATATTTTTAGTTAATTTTTCATAATTTAAAGTATCTAATATACCTAATTCTAACCCCGTTTTTCCAATAATTTGATTTGAATTTAGATTTACTAAATTGGTAAAATAGTTGTTTACTTGTACAATTCTTAAATCAGAAATATTTATTAAAAAAATAGGTATTGGGCTTAGGTTAAATAATTTTGTAAATCGTAATTCACTCTTATTTAGTTCATTTATATGTAGTTTTTCCAACATTTCGAGTTCGTTTCTTCTTTTTATTTGCTCATCAAGATTTTTTTTCATTTTTTCAAATTCCGTAACATCTTCAATTTTTATAATTAAACACAATACCTCATTTTTATCAAATAATACAGGTATTATATTTAATTGTAGATATTTGTCATTGAAGTTAGGCTGCGTAGGTATTTTATATTTCTGAGCCTCTGATATTAATGGTTTTCTATTTTCAATTACACATTTTATTGATTCTGATAAGTTGAAATTCTTTTCTATACTACTTGTTGTAGTGTTTTCAAAAAATGGGAAGGACTCAAACAGCTCTTTCCCCATTATTGTATTTTTCTTTGTAAATGTGAAATTTAGAAAAGCTTCGCTTACACCAATAATATATAAATTGGTTGTAACTACAACATATAAACTGGGGTTTATATCCAGCAAGCTATCAAAGTTTAAAGAAATAGATTCTAAATTATTTTTCATAAATTGGATTTATAATTTTTGAATAGGTAAATTTACCTCTACTGTAGTACCGGTACCTTCTGTACTTGCCAATTGTATGGAGCCGTTTAGTTTTTCAACGGCATTTTTAACCACATATAATCCTAATCCCGAACCTTTACAAATTTGTGTGCCTCTAAAAAACATATCAAATACTTTACTCCTAAACCTTTCAGGAATACCAATACCATTATCTTTTATGAAGATTTTTAATAAAATATCCGTATCATATATAAATATAGAAATTGATTGATTTTCTTTTTGAGTATCTTTATATTTTATTGCATTTTCTATAATATTTTTTAATATAGATATTATTGCAAACTCATCAGTAATTAATTTATTCTTTACCTTAATGTCTAAAAAGAATTTAATTTTATTAAAGCCATTAATAGTGTTAAAGCCGGATAATATAGTATTGATGATTTTAGTTATATTAACTTCTATTGTCTTTTTAATGGAATTTTTTATAGATATAGTTGTAATTAAAGAAAGCAGTACATCATCTAATTTATGTGTACATTCATTAATCATAGAAATATAATTTCTTAATTCATCTAATTCTTCCTCATCCAAAGCTACATTTGTTAAGCCTAAAATGGTCATTAAGGGCCCTCTTAGGTCGTGTGTAGAACGATAAATAAAAGTATTAAGTTCGTTATTTTTTAATATTAATTTTTCTTCAGCTTCTTTTCTTAGTGTAATATCCATCATTGCACCTGCAATAAAAGTACCTGCTAGCTGAGTTTTTGTATCTATTTTTTCAGGTGTAATTACTTTTGCCCTATCAAAAATCCACCTGTAAGTGTTGTCTGAAACCATCCATCTGTATTCAATTTCCCATTCACTATATTCATCTATATTATTCAGTTTTTTTAGAACTTCTTCTTTGTCATTTGGGTGTATTTTACTAACCCAAAATGTAGGGTCATCTATTAGTTGTTGGGGATGATAACCACTAAACGAAAAAACATTGTTTGATATATAGTTTATGTTATGTTTAGAGTCTTTAGATACATAATGTGCTATAGGTATTGATTTTAGCAACAAATTCATAAAAATATTCTGTTCTTCTAAATCATTAATAGCCTTTTCTCTTAATTTTTTTGCTTTAGAATGATTTAATGCATTTATGACGGCAGCCGGTAACCTAATCAATTTGTCTTTTAAAATATAATCATCAGCACCTGCCTTAATACATTCTACTGCAAACTCTTCTGAAACGGCACCTGTTACTAATATAAAAGGAATATTTAAATTTAAATTTTTACATATTGCCAATGCCTCTATTGAGTTAAACCCGGGTAATGAATGGTCTGATAAAATAATATCGGGTATAAAATGGGTAAGTGCCTCAGTAAAACTTTTTTCAGAATCAGTAACCAATGCTGAAAAATCTATACCGTCTTTTTTTAATTCACGTTGAATTAGTTCTGCATCAGTCTTTGAGTCTTCAAGTATTAATACTTTAAGTTTAGTATGCATTTTAGTAAACTATTTTAAATAATAAATACTTGATAAATTTAATAAAACACAAAAGTAGCTTTTTATTTTTATCTTTCATTTAATAGTAAACAAATGCATAATATTTGTATGTATATGTGGATAAACGTGTTAATATTCTAAAAAAAAGAGGTAGTTTTCTGTTTTGGTATCTTCGGGATGTTCGCTTACTTAATTATTTTTACTAAACTATCCGCAAACATAGTAGAGAATACCGTAGCCCCTTTACTGTTTAGATGTGCGTAATTATAGAATAAATTTTTATTCAAACAAATGGTATCAGTGGTATAATCTATAAAAAAGACATCTTTATTTGTTAGAGACTTGTATTTGTTTTTTATTTCGTTAGCGTTTAAAATCAATTGATAACCATCTTTATATACAGGGGTCATAACTATAATTACCTTAATGCCTTTTTCAGTAATTTCTTTAATTGTTGCACTAAACTCCTTATAAATTTGGTCTTCAAAACGTGCATTAAAGGGTTCATTTACCGTTACCTGAAACGAATCGGATGCAACAGGGTCAAAACCATCATCTTTACTAATGGGTGTAACCGGAAGAAATACGGTTCTATAAAAAGTTTTGTTGAGTAACGTAATTTTATAACCGGGTAAGTATTTTGCTAAAACAACTTTATTGGGTTCTATTTCTTGTAATGATTGATATACAAATGTATTATTTAAATAAGCATAAAATAGGTCAGGACGCGAAATGAGTTTGTTCTTGCCCAAATTTTCAAAATCGCAAGCAATTACCATATACTTACATTCTTTTGCATAGCTGATATACTCTTTAAGTAAAGCATTGTATTGCACAAAAAAAATGCCATCCCAACCCATATTATAAGTAGGCATATTGGTTTTAGTAGATATAATATCAGGAGAAAATAAATGATATGCAATAGAACTACCGAATATCATTATTTTTTTATCAATTTGGTGATGAAAGATTTTTGTAAATTTTTGATTTGATTTTCGCACATAGATAGTATCTAATATATATTGAATAGCTAAAATCAACATTACATTAAATAGTATAAATATAATTATTTTTATGTGTTTATTCATTTAAATTAGAATTGGAAGTATATAAATTCTTGATTTTCAAATACTCCTATTGTTATTATAGCTATAAATAGGAAACTATAAAGGCTCCATTTATAAAAATTATTTTTGGGATATAAAAAGCCTATTGGGTTGTTTTGTTCATTGCCTTTATTTTGTAAAAATTCTAAAAATAAAATAGAAAGAATACCTATACACAAATTAAATATACCATAAACTAAATCATTAGCTCCTAATTCTGTAAGTATAGATTTTATGCCATTAGCTGATGCTAAGCTTTTCCATCCGCTTGTGGCATGTGTAACAATATATATAGCATCTTGTATGTTATTTGCTCTAAAAAACACCCACGTAAATGTAAGGAAACAAAAAGTAAGTATTTGAGATAGTTTATTATTTAAAAATAAGGGCAATTTTGAAAATAACTTTTTTCTGCGTTTTTTGGTTACATATTCATAAACAAGTGCTATACCATTTATCAATCCGTATATCATAAATTTCCAACCGGCACCATGCCAAAATCCACTTAAAAAGAAAGTAAGTATAAGCCCGAAAACAATAGCATTTGCCCCGCCCCAGCTTCGTAAATTAGTTACAAGGGGGTTAAACAAATAATCAAAAAACCACGTAGATAATGAAATATGCCATCTACGCCAAAACTCAGTAACACTTTTACTTGTAAAGGGCTTATTGAAGTTAAGCATTAATTTGTAACCCATAACCTGTGCTGCTCCAATAGCTATATCAGAATAGCCTGAGAAATCACAATATATTTGGAAGGCAAAGAAAAAACACCCGATAGCAAGGGCTATTCCGCTATGATTAGAAGGGTGGTCATATACATTATTTACAATTATTGCTAATCTGTCTGCTATTACTATTTTTTTAAAAAAGCCCCAAAGCATTAATTTTAAACCATTTTTACAATTGTCAAAATTAAAGGTGTGTTTTTCGTGAAATTGATGAAGTATGTTTTGGGGTCTTTCTATGGGGCCTGCAACCAATTGAGGATAAAACATGACATATAAGGCATATATGCCAAAATGTTTTTCTGCTTTTTGATTACCTCTATATACTTCAATGGTATAACTCATGGCCTGGAATGTATGAAAAGACAAACCAATAGGTAATATTATTTTTAATAAAGGTATAGTTTGTAGTGCATTAAAATTATGTAAAACTAAATTTAAGTTTTCTGCTAAAAAATTATAATACTTAAAAAAACAGAGTATGCCTAAATTAGCAACAATACTTAAAATTAAAAACCCTTTACGACCCTTGCCTTGGGCTTTTTCAATCATAATACCTGCTATATAATCAACTATAATGGTTAAAAATAGTATAAATATATAAATAGGCACAAATGCCATATAAAATATACAACTTGCTACCAATAAATGAAACCATCTAAGCTTAAAAGGAAGTAAAAAATAGATTAATGTAACAATAGGGAAAAATAATAAAAACTGGAAAGAGTTAAATAGCATTACCTATCTGTATTTGTATGGCAAATGTATATCTAATTATTTATTCTTCATAACGATTAGTACGTTCTAAAAAGCTGAAAAATAACAGGATATGATAATAAAAAGAAATTCTGTGAGTATGTATTATTAATTACAATTAAACTGTTGTAAAAAAAATAAGAAGCCAAACAGATATAGAATTATTTGGCTTCTTAAAAATATTACCAACCTAATAAATAAGCAAAAATGAGTGGTGCTACAATTGTTGCATCACTTTCAACAATAAATTTAGGTGTATGAATGTCTAATTTACCCCATGTAATTTTTTCGTTAGGTACGGCACCACTATAAGAGCCATAAGATGTTGTACTGTCGCTTATTTGGCAAAAGTAACTCCAAAAAGGTACATCATGCCATTCCAAGTCTTGATACATCATTGGTACTACACAAATTGGGAAATCACCGGCAATACCGCCACCAATTTGAAAGAAGCCAATGCCCTTACCGGCAGAATTATTTCTGTACCAGTTGCTTAACCATACCATATATTCTATACCGCTTTTCATGGTAGAGGGTACTAACTCACCTTTAATACAATAAGAAGCAAAAATATTACCCATAGTACTATCCTCCCAACCCGGAACAATTATAGGTAGGTTTCTTTCTGCGGCAGCAATCATCCAGCTATGTTTAGGGTCTATTTCATAGTCGGCTTTCATTACTTCGCTAAGCAATAACTTATACATATACTCATGTGGGAAATATCTTTCGCCTTTATCCTGTGCATCTTTCCATAATTTATATATGTGTTTTTGAATTCGTCTGAATGCTTCCTCTTCGGGTATGCAAGTGTCTGTAACTCTGTTAAAACCCTGTTCTAATAATTCCCATTCATCCTGTGGGCTTAGGTCTCTATAGTGCGGTACACGTTTATAATGTGTATGTGCTACTAAGTTCATAATATCTTCTTCTAAATTGGCGCCTGTGCAGCTAATAATATCTACTTTGCCGGCACGTATCATTTCGGCAAACGAGATACCCAGTTCGGCAGTACTCATAGCACCTGCAAGAGATACCAACATTTTGCCACCTTCAAGTAAGTGTGTTTCATAGCCTTTGGCGGCATCTACCAAAGCGGCAGCATTAAAATGACGATAATGGTGTGTAATAAATTGCGAAATCGGCCCTTTGTTCATTATAATATTTATATTTTGGCACAAAGGTAACAGAATCTAAAGAAAATTAAGAGAATAAGTAGCTACCTAACATAAGGTAAAATTAATTTGTGTTAATTCACAACTATCCGAAACTATTTTTGCCTGTATAGCAACCATACCTTTGGTTAAGTTCCAATAAAACACAAAAAAAGGGGGCTATTAAAACGCAGCAAAAATAATTACAAACCCCGGCTACTTCAAAGGTGTTTTTCGCTTTTCAAAAAAAGTTTCTGATGTTTGTAACTTATTAATTTGTTGCTGAATTGCCGGTAATTTTTATTTAGTAATTCAGCAATTTAAATTCAATTAAATAAATTATTTATTTAATATCAAAACAATAATTTGTTTTGTAAAACAGTATTTATTTTTATCTTCACACTAAAATACTAAAAATGGTAACTGCACTCGATAAAAATACTGCATTGGTAATAATAGATTTGCAAAAAGGAATTATTAATTTTCCTTTGGCAAAACCGGCAACTGAAATTATTGCTAATGTTTGTAAATTGATTGATGCCTTCCGTAAAGCACAATTACCTATAGTAATTGTAAATGTAAATTCTGCTGCCGCAAAATGGAACACTGCACGTAAAGATTCTAACCCGGTTAGAAATGTGCAATTTACACCGGATTGGACTGAAATTATACCTGAAATAAAATCTGAACCCGGAGATATATTTATTACCAAACATACTTGGGGGGCATTTTTTGAAACCGATTTAGATGCAGAATTAAAGAAAAGAAATGTAACCGGTATCGTTTTAACGGGTATAGCTACAAGCATTGGCGTTGAAGGCACTGCCAGGCATGCAAGCGAAAGAGGGTATAATATTAGATTTGCTAAAGATGCTATGACAGATATGTTTGCAGAAGCACATGAGCATAGTCTGAAATTCATTTTCCCAAGAATAGGCGAAGTTGATGATACGGATAAAATTATTGAAAAATTAGGGTAAAATAGATTATTTTCTGCCGTACTTACCTAATAACTTATGGTAATTCTGCCGAAATGTCATTACATTTAGCGTGGATTAATTATTGTACTAACTAAAAAAACAAAAAAATATATGAATCAAAATGAATTTCGCAAATATGCCATTAAGCATCATGGAATAAGTAGTCTTACATTAGATAGTTATTCATCTTCATTAGTAAAGACCCCTAATGCCTTAACACCCTACATTATAGAAGAACGTCCCATGAATGTTGCATCAATGGACGTATTCTCGCGTTTAATGATGGATAGAATCATCTTTTTGGGCGAGCCAATAAATGATTATGTAGCCAATATTGTAACAGCACAGTTACTGTTTTTAGAAAGTACCGACCGCAACCGCGATATACAAATGTATTTAAACAGCCCGGGTGGTAGTGTATATGCAGGTTTAGGTATTTATGACACCATGCAAATTATTACGCCCGATGTATCTACAATTTGTACAGGCATTGCAGCATCTATGGCAGCGGTATTAATGTGTGCAGGTACAAAAGGAAAACGTACTGCATTAAAACACAGCCGTATAATGATACACCAACCATTAGGAGGTGCAGAAGGACAAGCTAGTGATATTGAAATAACAGCACGTGAAATAGGAAAATTGAAACGGGAGTTATACGAAATTATCGCAAACCACTCCGGACAAACTTTTGAAAAAGTAAGTGCCGACAGTGACCGTGATTATTGGATGACAGCCGCAGAAGCAAAAGACTATGGTATGGTTGACGAGGTTTTAATACGCAACCCACGTAAAGAAGAAAATAAATAGCAAGTAATTTATTATGTAATATTAAAGGGGACATAAAGTGTCCCCTTTATGTTTTTTAAACATTTTAATATAGGAAGTACATACCTAAAATAAGTTGTGATTGGATGGTATAAAGGGCGTTACAAACGCCAATCCATATTATCCTCGTTCATAGGAGGACAAGTGAGGTATGTATGTAATCAAATACAACCAACCGTTTGCAGAGTGAAACCTAAACTACCTGACTGCCAAAAAGATATTTTCCGACAAAAATCAACTTTGTTCCTGTGAAATCAGCCTTTTACAAAAGCGTTTTTCGCTTTTGTAAAAAAGTTTCGGATGTTTGTGATTATTATGCTATCTTAGCGATATTTCTTTAAGGGATTAGTGAATGTTATTCACAGAGGCTTTTACAGTCAGCCAACTTACCACGCAAAGAACATCATACGTACAAGGACAAAACATAAAGTATGAACGACCTTATAACAAACGGAACAGAAATTAAACGAAGAATTATTTCTGAAATTAATAATGCAACACAATGCATTTATGTTGCAATGGCTTGGTTTACTGACAGAGATATTGCAACGGCAATCATAGAAGCAAAAAACAGGAATATAACTATCGACATTATCCTTTCCTCAAATATTCAAAACGAAACCGTAAAATTGATGCTAAAGGGTGCTGGCATCAGTGTTCATGCTTTTGAAACTGGAGATGCGAGAGGAATAATGCACCATAAATTTTGTCTTATTGATAGCAAAATTTCAATTAATGGTTCATACAATTATTCCCTAAACGCAAGCAACAACAATGTTGAAAATATTCAAATTTCAGACGACATTGGAACTTATTCTCAATTCTTTTCAGAATTCGAGCGTCTAAAGTATAACATTGACCACAATTTAAGTGTAAATCAAACGCCACCAATTCCAGAAACTAAAATTCAACAAGTGCAGCCAGTAAATATCATTGACACCTTTTCTCAACGGTTGCACGATCTGGTTTATTCGGCAGCACAAATTGATACGGATAAATACAAAGAGAGTGGTTATATTACTTCAAAAGAAAGTCAAGGTAATATTGACATTTTCCGAACCGAATTTAATAACATAAAGGAGAGAATTAGAACCTATGCAACAGATGAGGGTTTGGGAAGTATGAAAAATGTTTTGACTTCTAATATCTCTATCGCTTTTGAAAGCACGAAAACAAATTTAGAATCAGAGAAACAAGAAAAAATAATCGTTGAAAAAAAGAGTAATGAATTAGAAAGACGGCAAATCACGGATAAAATTTCAGAATTAAAGCAAGAGAAATCTATCTTAGAATCAGGCAACCCCAATACTGGCGACAAAGGATTATTACAAATCAATAAAGAATTTGAAAAAAATAAACTTGAAAGAAGAACATTAGAGCAGTCCTTCATTGTTAAGAAATTTTGGAGAATCGGCACTATTCTTGTTATACTTGGGTTAAGCGTTTTTGTTTTCTATCTATCTGTATTTTTCGCATCAGCACTTTATAAGGTTTTTTTTGAAGGTAACATAATTCGGGCATCATTGGAGGCAGGAGTAAACCCTGGGCTTCCGCAACTTGTTGATGCAAATGCAGTTATCAAAATATTCAGACAGCAAGGTGCAATTTTTGGATTTATTTCAGTGTTTTTCTTTCTTATCCCAATTCTACTTTCTAATTTGAAAATTATAGGCAGTGAGAATAAATTGGTTAACAATCTTTTGTTTTGGGTTGGTTTGCTAATATTCGACATTTTAGTTTCAACAATGATCGCATTCAATACTGACGAAATAAAATGTTTGTTAGCAGGTCGAGTTTCCACGCTTAAACTTTGGGAAGTAGTAAAGCTTCCTGAGTTTTGGTTAATATTTGTGTTTGGTATGTTTCCTCTAATTCTTACTCACTATTTAATTGATTATATAATTAAAGCCCATAAAAATTCACAGAGGGATGTTATTGACGCTGAAAAAAACAAGAGAATCCAATTATTAGATGAAGAGATGATTGACCTTAATTCAGATAAAGATTCTCTTTCTAGCAGGATTAAACAAAAGGACGAAACAATTAATGAGTACAACTCAAAAGTACAGATTTTAGAAAAGGAAATTAACAATAGTCAAACTCAAATAGAAGGCAGATATGCTGAATCACAGAGACAAATTAAAGCTATCTTCGACGATTTTAACGCAAGGATAATTAGTGGCAGAATCTTTACTGAAGTGATTTTAGACAGTGTTATTTCTGCGTACAATTCAGGGTTCATTGAGTTTCTTCCTGAATATTATTCCGAACTCGAAGTAGCAAACAGGGTTAGAGAAATAGAACAAGCGAAAAATAATTAATAATTAGATGTATTCAGAATGAAAATAGTTTTAAGCATTTGCACAATAATATTGTTTTCTACTTGCGGTCTAAAACCACAAAACAAATATTTGACCTATCAAAACATAGGCATACTTTCAGATATGTCAAGCCGTATTGACAATAAACCCCCGAAGGATATAGATGAAATTAGCAATATCCTTCAATTCTTCGAGAATGAATGTGTTAGGCCCGGTGAGAAAATTGGGGATAGATCTTGTATTTTTTTTTCCACCTTTTCGGAGAAGGTTATAGCTACTATTGATATAGGTCAAATAAAAAATTTAGGAGAAAAACAACAGTTTATCAACTCAACAGGCAAGTATCGGGATAAGGGTTTAGCACATCGTATTGACGACTTTGAACTGAAAGTAAAAAGTGCGTATTCAAACACAAGAAATAAGGGCTTGGACTTAATAAGCATCCTGATTGAAAAAATTGAAAACGAACCAATTATTAAGAAAGATACATTCTTTACAACTGAAGGTATCGACACAACATTTGTTAGCTATGACAATCATATTTACATTTTCACAGACGGTTATTTGGAGTATTTAAATAAAGGTGCAAACAGCCAATTCTTTTTTGGACTTACTGAAATAAACAAAGTAAGAAATTACTGCATAAATAACAGCGTTGATATAGGAAAAGCGCTTGAAATTGATAGTTCATTATGCCTTCCACTACATAGATGTAACAAGAATCAACAAATTCATCTTCATGTATTAGAAACGCACGAAAGAGATAAAAACGATGTATTGCAAACATATAAACACCCTACTGGACTGAGAGACAATGAAATTCTTGAAGCGGTATGGCGTAAATGGGCAAAAGGAAGTGGATTTAAAAGTTTTGAATGGAAGAAGTATTAGAACTAGACAAATTAAGTGAAACAAACTTGAAGAAACAGGATGAAACATGGATATGTTCAAAAACATTTCAACGGATAGTCTAATACAGTTGTATAAAGTTTACAATGATATAGTCGTTCGTTGTTCGCTCTTTGTAGAGGAACAAAACGATAAGGCAACAGAAGCATATGAGGTAATTACGAAAAAATTAGCCCTGGCACAGCAGCAATTGACGATCATTAAAAAAGTACTAGACGAAAGAAGAAAAACGGTTAAATGGTCAGTAGAGGAAATCTACAAGCGTGCGGGGCAAACTGACTCTTCAGTTATGTTTGAATTTTATTCTGGTTCTACAGCTTATGAGAACTATGGTGAACAGGTACATGGCCGCATATTGTATCACAGGCAAGAGAGAATACGGTTGGAGTCAGCAATATCACTTCCCTCCGTTACAAATAGCGACGGACAAATTTTTCTTGACTCCGGAATATCTGAATTGCCTTTAAGGGAAAAGCTTAAAGCCGAAGGATTCCTTGCTTCAGACATCAGCAATTTTTACATACTGGGTACATCGACTAAATCTTATGCACAACCGGGCGAAAAGGTTATTCCTAATACTCACACCATCAAAATCGATCCAAGAACATTCAGCATAAGTGGCGCCCAGATGCAAGTATTAGGCTATTACATAAGAGAAGGGTTTAATCTGCCAGATCACGATTTATTGCTGTATTACGTAAACCTTTATTTATTTCGCCCGGAAAAACTCAACAAATCTGATGCGGATAAATATTTGTTCGAGCCCGATGGCAAAACACTAAAACAACAAGCCAGAGACATCGTTATAGCTATTAAAATGCAGGAAAGTATCTCCAATGGTTCAGAAAATGAAGCGTATAAGACATATTTAGAAAATAGGCGAAAAGACCGGCTTCAAGTTATCACAAAACAGTTAGGGATTGCTCAAAAAGTTATTGATGAACTTTATTCCGCAAATTTTACTAGTTATTTAAGCCTGATCGGAAGTACCGTCATGTTTGAAACTGAAACACTTGAATACTTAGACCCCATTGCCGTAATATATTGGAATTTTGAGAGGTTTATTCACATATTTCTGAGACATAATCCAAACTTCTTCGTTGCAGCGTCAACGAAAGGACAAGGTACGTCGTTTCAATACTCACAGAAGGATATTACACGCCTAATTAAAATTGTTGTTCAACAGGAAAAAGAGAAGATAATTGATCGGCTGAAACAAGGTAAAGAATATGCTGGCATCGGAATATACTATAATGGAAACCATTACCAATTAAGGATTGCTGCAAATGGATTGTTGCTACAATTCCATCCTATGGACTGACTACATCCCGCAATAGCTTTTTCAACGGATAAATTTTATAAAAGTAATTTCCACTGGTCTAAGCGCCCTCTGCACTCTGGCGCGAGCTTATCGCACGGCGAAGTGCGTGGCAAACTCGTGTCTGGAAAATCGGCCGGTTTGCAACCGGAATTCAAAGATATGTAGCTAAATTTATAGCAATACGGTAATAAGTAAGCTAATTTTCTAAATCTCCAACTCAAATTGAGATGAATGATTATATTAAATAGCTAAAACAAAAATCACACAAAAAT
>CAIWXG010000438.1 GCA_903916555.1 uncultured Bacteroidota bacterium | reverse complement strand
TTAATATTAAATATTTTACTTATGGTAGATTTAAAGTAACCGAAATGTATGAAAATAAGCCATTTGAGGTAGTTCCTTTATTAGGTTCCGATGGATATTTTAATACTAAGATAGTTATTACAAGTAATGAAGGGTATCAAATAACTTATCAGGATAACAAAGAAAATAAAATAATAAATTCAAAATGGAATGATACCATTTCTTTACCAATTGGAAGATATATAATAAAGAAAACAGCTTTTTCCGAACCATCTAAGTTGAAATATTCGGTAAATATTACTCCTACTATTGAAGCTGCCAAGCAATATATGAATTCAGTACAATTTTTTATTCCAAGTAAAAATGCCAGTGTACTGCAATTATCAATGTTGGATGCTATCCCTGCACGTTCGGTTGATGTTTTAAATAAATTGATTGAAGTTTATATGCAATCAAATATAGATACTAGAAGTAGAATTGCTGTAAATACAATGGATTTTATTGATAAAAGAGTAGAAATAGTAAATAGGCAACTTACCGATGAAGAGAAGAATATAGAAGATTTTCAACAAAAGAATAATATTGCTGATATGAAGGAACAAGCAAGTTTGTTGATAAATTCGAATTCAGACATCTCATCGAAACTTGCAGATGCAGACTTAGAGCTTGAAGTTATTAGTGCAATAAGCGATTATTTACAAAAAGCAGATGACAAATCAATAATATTACCTGCTTCATTATTAGATAATCCCGGGTTATCAGATTTAATGAAAAAATTTAATGATTTGCAGACAAAGATTGAAAATAGTATGATTGCAAATACTGCAGACAATCCGATAACAAAAACGCTAATTAATCAAAAAAACGAAACGAAACAAAATATTATTTCTTCTCTTGCTTCCACAAAACACGAAATGGAACTAAAAGTAGGTAGAATAAAAGCAGATTTACTAAAAATTGGTGGAAAGATAAAAGATGTACCTTATGTTGCAAGATTGTATCTAGAGTATTCACGTAAACAAGCTATTAAACAAGATTTATTTGTTTTATTACTCAAAAAACGAGAAGAAACAGCAATAGAACAAGCATCAACAGTATCTGATGCCATTATTATTGACACAGCTATTTCCGATGGCAGCCCTGTTTTACCCGATCGTTCAAAAATATTTTCTACATCATTATTGCTAGGAATTTTAATACCATTTGCAGTTATTATATTACGCAGAAGTTTAAATATTAAAGTTATTAGTAAAATAGATATTCTTAATAATTCAACAATCCCAATTATTGGGGAAATTGGAAATAATATAAATAAAAACAATGTAGCAGTTGTGCGAAATAGTAGAACTTTAATATCAGAGCAATTTCGTGCTTTACGAACTAATTTACAATTTCTATTTACAGATGATAAACACAAAGTATTACTCATTACTTCCAGTATGAGTAATGAAGGTAAATCTTTTATTGCTGTTAATCTATCAATGACGCTTGCCTTATCAGGTAAAAAAGTTGCAATGTTAGAGTTTGACCTTCGTAAGCCAAAATTATCTAAAATGTTAGGTATAGATAACGAAACAGGATATTCTAACTTTGCTATAGGAATTTCTACAATTGAAGAAATAATATTACCATCCGGGCTTAATGAAAATCTTTTTTTAATACCATCCGGACCAATTCCGCCAAACCCTTCAGAGTTAATATTATTACCATGTGCCGAGACATTATTTAATTATCTTAGACTAAATTTTGATTATATTATTATAGATACTTCACCTGTAGGTTTAGTAACAGATGCACAATTACTAAGCAGATATGCCGATAGCACATTATATATAGTAAGACAAGGTTATACATACAAGCAACAATTGCAAATAGCAAATGAATTGTATAACACAAATAAAATTTCAAAAATAGGTTTTATTATTAATGACGTTGTTTCAAATCGTGGTTTTTCTTACGGTTATGGTTATGAAGAAGGATACGGTTATGGCTATGGTTACGGCTATGGATATGGCTATGGATACGGCTATGGATACGGTTATGGTTACGGCTATGGAAACAAAAGTGAAGGATATTATATTGAAGAAGAAAAGAAAGGTTTGTCAAGATTTTTCAATTTTAACCGCAAGAAAAAATAATTCTTTTATATAAAGATATTATTTATTTTATACTATAAAATTGAATATGACAAACGAAAAAATATTAAATTCTAATGATGATAAATGGGACTCTAATATTACCCCAAGTAATAGGTTATTAGATTTAAATATAAAAGAACTTTGGCAATATCGTGATTTATTATTTTTATTCGTAAAAAAAGATATTATTACAGTTTATAAGCAAACCATATTAGGACCTATATGGTTTATTATACAACCCATATTAACTACGTTTGTTTTTGTAATTCTATTTTCAAAAATGGCAGGTTTTGATACAGGCAATGTACCGCCATTTCTATTTTATATGATAAGTATAACTTTATGGAGCTATTTCGCAGATACCTTAAATATTACCTCTAAAACATTTACAGATAATGCTAATATATTTGGGAAAGTATATTTTCCAAGATTAATTTTACCCCTATCAAAAGTATTTTCGGGTTTCATAAAGTTTTTAATACAATTTGCCTTTTTCATAGCTTTTTGGCTATATTATACTTTTGTTGCTAAGTCTATTATTCCTAATTGGTATGTTCTAATTACTCCTTTTTTATTATTAATTATGGTTACTTTGGGTTTGGGCTTTGGTATTCTTATTACTTCACTTACTACTAAATATAGAGATTTAACCTTTTTAATTACATTCGGGGTTCAGCTTTTAATGTATGGCACACCGGTTGCCTATTCCTTAACTGATACTAAGGTTGAAAAATATAAAAATATTTTGTTGTTAAATCCGCTTACATCAATATTTGAAGCCTTCAAATTTGCCTTTTTTGGTAAGGGTGAGTTTAATTTATTTTGGCTATCATATAGTGTAATATTTACACTTTTATTGTTGATAATTGGTATTATTGTTTTCAAAAATGTTGAGAAACGTTTTATTGATGTAGTATAAAATTACCAAATGAGCAGGGAAGTTATAAAAGTAGAACATATTTCAAAACTATACCGTTTAGGGCAGGTGGGTACCGGTACACTAAGCCACGACCTTAAAAGATGGTGGGCTGTTGTAAGAGGCAAAGAAGACCCTTTTTTAAAAGTTGGTGTTGAAAACGACCGCACCAGTAAAAAAAGCAGTGATTACGCTTGGGCTTTAAAAGATATTAATTTTAATATAAATCAAGGTGATACATTTGGTATTATTGGTAAAAATGGAGCCGGAAAATCTACGCTGTTAAAAATTCTGTCGAAAGTAACTTCACCAACAGAGGGTATTATAAAAGTAAGAGGTAGAATAGCATCCTTATTAGAAGTAGGCACTGGTTTTCATCCTGAACTTACAGGCAAGGAAAATATTTACATGAATGGGGCTATTCTTGGAATGACAAAAAAGGAAATAGACCGCAAGTTTGATGAAATAGTAGATTTCTCAGGTGTTGCATTATATGTAAATACACCGGTAAAAAGATATTCATCAGGCATGTATGTGCGTCTCGCATTTGCAGTTGCAGCACATCTTGAACCTGAAATATTAATTGTAGATGAAGTGCTTGCTGTAGGAGATGCTGAGTTTCAAAAAAAATGCCTTGGTAAAATGGGCGATGTAGCGAGCCATGGTCGTACTATTATTTTTGTAAGCCATAATATGCAAGCTGTACAAAGCCTTTGTAAAACAGCATTGTATTTAAAAGCCGGGCAAATAGCAGATATAGGCACTACAGAATCGGTAATTAATACCTACATGAGTAGAGAAATTAGAAATTGTTATTCACAAAGATGGGAATTTGAAAATGCACCCGGCAATGAATTAGCAAAAATTATTTCGGCAGAAGTAATCCCTTATTTTAAAGATGATGTAAATATTATAGATACCTCTACAGCCTTTGATTTGAAATTTGAATTTTATAATGCAGTACAAAATCAAATTATCAATCTTAGTTTACTATTTTACTCAAGTGCCGGCAATTGTATTTTTAATGTAGGTACAGGTATGAGAACATTAGATAAAGGAATACATACCGGTATATTAAAAATACCCGGAAAGTTTCTGAATGATAATATATATACAATAACTTTGATGATTGTAAAAGAAGGTTCGTCAGCATTGTTTTATTTAGAAGACATACTTACTTTTGAAGTTGTAGATGAACCGAGAACAAGTGCTTGGTATGGTAAATGGGAAGGTGCAGTGAGACCTACCTTATTTGAATTTGAATTGAAATAAAATTAATGTCATTTTAAGATAAGTACACACATAAGTAGTACCATAATTAAGTAAATATGATAAATGTAACAAAACCATTTCTTCCTCCAATAAGTGAGTATAATGAGTATCTTAAAGGAATTTGGGAAAGGAATTGGTTGACTAATAATGGCCCATTAGTAAATGAACTTGAATTAAAATTAAAAGAATACTTGCGATTAGACCATTTACTTTACATGACAAATGGTACCATTGCAATACAAATTGCTATAAAAGCTTTAAAACTTACCAGCGAAATAATAACTACTCCTTTTAGTTATATTGCTACTACCAGTAGTGTTATATGGGAAGGTTGCACACCGGTGTTTGCAGATATTGACCAGGATACGCTTAATATTGACCCCAAATCTATTGAAGAAAGAATTACTTCAAAAACTTCTGCAATTTTAGCAACACATGTATATGGTAACCCTTGCAATATTGAATTAATTGATGAGTTAGCAAAAAAACATAATTTAAAAGTTATTTACGATGCTGCACATGCATTTGGAGTAAAATATAAAGGACGCAGTATCTTTGAATATGGTGATATTGCAACTACAAGTTTTCATGCTACAAAAATTTTTCATACTGTAGAGGGCGGCGCAGTTATTAGCAAAGACCCTGAATTAATACGAATTATGTCTAAAATGCGTAATTTCGGACATAGTGGGCCGGAATCATTTGAATTGGTTGGTATAAATGGTAAAAATTCAGAATTTCATTCCGCAATGGGGCTAGTAAACTTAACATATATTGATAGAATAATAGCATCAAGAAAAGAACAAGCCTTACATTACAATAAAACATTAGCAACATTAAATGTAAAAAAACCATACATTTTAGAAGATACAGAATGGAACTACTCTTATTATCCTATTATTTTTGAATCAGAGGCTCTATTATTAAAATGTATGAAAGAACTTAATGATAATTGGATTTTTCCGAGAAGATATTTTTATCCAAGTTTGTCTAATTTAGAATTTGTATCAAAATACGATACACCAATATGTAACGATATTTGCAAAAGAGTTTTGTGTTTGCCAATGTTTTATACACTTAGTATTGAAGAAATTGATTTTATATCAAGAATATTATTAAGAAGTCAAAATAATTAGTCATGTCAATTTCTATTATGCAACCTTATGTATTTCCATACATAGGCTATTTTCAATTAATATATGCATCAGATGTATTTGTATTTTACGATGACGTAAATTTTATTAATAGAGGGTGGATTAATAGAAACAGAATTTTAATTAACGGCAAAGACCATTTATTTACAATACCCTGCTTAGATGCAAGCCAAAATAAATTAATTAAAGATATTGAAGTTTTAAACAATGCAAAAGATTTAAAAAAATTACTCGACACAATACAATCAGCTTATAAAAAAGCACCTCAATTCAATATTGTTTTTCAGCTAATACAATCTATATTAGAAATAAAAGAAAATATAACTATATCGGAATTAGCAATAAAAAGTATTTTATTAATTACAGAATACCTAGAGTTAAAGCGAGATTTCAAGATTAGCTCGCAAAATTATACAAACCAAGAACTTAAAAAAGCCGATAGACTTATTGATATTTGTCGTTTGGAGGGTATTGAACATTACATAAATGCAGCAGGGGGAAAAGCAATTTATACTAAAGAATATTACAAAAATGAGGGAATTAATCTTGACTTTCTTATAGCTGAAAAATATGAATACTTGCAGTTTAAAAATGAATTCGTACCTTGGTTGTCAATTATAGACATACTAATGTTTAATGATAAAAATACAATTATTAATAAAATATTGCCGGCATACCATTTAGAATAAATATAATATGAAATTAGCAGAAATAATTAAAGATTCCTTTTCATTAAAAGAAGCGGAACAAAATGATAGTGTAGTCCTCAATACGCTTGATGAATGGGATTCTATGGCACACATGCTCTTTATTACCAGAGTAGAAGAAAATTATGAAATAGAATTTTCAGGAGATGATATTATGTTGATGCAAACAATTGGCGACATAAAAAAAATATTGCATAATAAAGGTATAGAAGTATGAAATTAAATGAAAGTCGCATATTAATAACAGGAGGTGCCAGTGGATTAGGCAAAACTTTGGCAATTAATTTGGTTGATAAGGCACTTAAAGTTATAGTAATAGACCGTAATAAAGAATTACTTGCAGAGTTAAATAAGGAATTTCCTAATATCCATTGCTATGAAGCCGATTTAACAAATTTTGAAACTGTTGAAAACATAACAGATTTGATTTTTAAGGAATACGGGAAACTTAATGTACTCATAAATAATGCAGGAATAATACATAGTGAACCCTTAGTAAATATATTAAAAAGAGATGATGCCCGTCATAGCCTTGAAAATTGGCGAAAAACGATTGATATAAATCTGAACGCCGTATTTTATGTAACAGTAAATATTGCAGCAAAAATGGTAAAAACCAGAAGTAAGGGAGTAATAATAAATATAAGCTCTATATCTTCTTATGGTAATGCTGGTCAGTCTGCTTATTCTGCAACAAAAGCAGCATTAAATGCATTAACTATTACTTGGAGCAAAGAATTAGGCATGTTTGGCATTCGTTGTGTAGCAATTGCTCCGGGCTTTTTTGATACCCCATCTACGCATGCTGCACTTACAGAATTAAAAATAAAAGAATATAAAAACAATACACCAATAGGCAGAATGGGGAAAACAGAGGAGTTGTTACAATCTGTAATTTTTATAGTAGAAAATGATTTCTATAATGGTACTATATTAAATTTGGATGGTGGACTAAAACTTTAAATAGATACTATGATAGATTACATATATAATATAGGTTTTTTTTTTGAAAAAGTATCAGAGAAAAATTTTGATAGAGTAGCCTTAAAATACCCCGATGGTAATGAGATTCTTTATTCTCAATTAGAAAATTTATCAAATAGAATTGCTCATTATTTTTTATCAACAGGATTAAAAAAAGGCGATGTAATTGCAATATTTAATAATAAATCTCCAATAGCTTATTCTTGTATGCTTGCTGCATTGAAAACAGGAATAATATATACAAATTTAGATTTAACATCACCCTATCAAAGAATAAAAAAAATAATTGAGCGTTGCGAACCCCAACTTTTGATATATGATATAGAATTTGGTATGCAAAATGAAATTGATGAATTAAATATAAGAACAATTAAACTATATGAAAGTTTTAATGAAGAAATAAATAATTTTAGTTGCGAGCTACCGAAATATACTAAAAATATTACGGGTACGGATGCTGCATACATTATGTTTACGTCCGGTTCTACCGGCTTCCCTAAAGGGGCTGTAATTACGCATGCAAATCTTATCAATTTTATAAAGTGGGGACAAACAACTTATAATATTACAGTTGATGATATATGCACAAATGCGAATCCCATTTATTTTGATAATTCAGTTTTTGATTTTTATGTAACATTATTTTCAGGTGCCCAATTAGTTCCTTTAACTAACGATATTACACACGACCCTTGGCTTTTAGTAAAAACTGTAGCAAATGCTCAATGTACATCTTGGTTTTCTGTACCATCATTATTAGTTTATCTGCTTACTACAAAAGCACTTAAAAGCGATAGCCTGCCCAAAATGAAGCGTTTTATTTTCGGTGGTGAGGGTTTCCCTAAATTAAAACTAAAAACATTATATGGAATGTACGGGCAGCAAGCACAACTCTATAATGTGTATGGTCCTACAGAATGCACATGTATCTGTTCATCTCATCTAATATCAGACTATGATTTTGCGGACATGAATAATTTGGCTACGCTTGGTTATTTAGCTCCAAATTTCGATTATATATTATTGAATGTGGATGAAACCGGAAAATTAGGAGAATTGTGCTTAAAAGGACCCAATGTGTGTGCCGGGTATTATAATGATATGGAAAGAACGGAAAAATCGTTTGTTCAAAACCCTTACAATACTAAATACAATGAAATAATATACAAGTGTGGTGATTTGGTTAAAATAGACGACGACGGTAGATTACATTTTAAAGGCAGAGCAGATAATCAAATTAAACACATGGGATACCGTATTGAGCTGGAAGAAATTGAGTCTATGCTAAATACATTACACTATATTAATGAATGTGCAGTAATATACGACCGTATAAATGATTCTTTTGGGCAAATAATTGCGTATGTATCTACAAATATAGAAGTAGATAAGGTTGAGGTAGCAAATGACTTAAAACAGCTTGTTCCGGATTATATGTTGCCAAGAAAAATAAATATTTTAAGAGAATTACCTAAAAATAAAAACGGAAAAATTGATAAAGTTGCAATTAAAGAAATAAAAGAATAATATGGATAAAGAAATAATTATTTTTGGTGTGGGCAAAATTGCTGATGTAATACAACATTATATGAGATTTGAAAGCAATTTGAATGTTATTGGTTTTACTGTAGATAATGAATATATTACAGAAAAAGAATTTAATGGTTTACCCGTAATAGCCTTTGATGATATTGAAAAACAGTATTCGCCTGAAAAATATTCTCTGTTTATTGCGGTTGGATACCATGATTTAAATAATGTAAGAGCAAAAAAAATGCAAGAAGCTGAAGCTAAAGGCTACGAACTAATCTCTTATATACATCCTAATTCAGGTGTGCCGAGTGATTTAGTATATGGTAAAAATTGTTTTATTATGAATAATGTATGCATTCACCCAAGAGTAAAACTTGGAGATGATGTTTTTGTATGGAGTGGGGTAATTATAGGGCATCATAGTAAAGTTGGCAATCATAATTGGCTTACATCCGGTACAAATATTTCAGGAAATGTAAGCATTGGTAATTATTGTTTTTTTGCTATAAATAGTACTTTAGGGCATAGTATAAACATAGGTAATAACGTGTTTATAGGTGCAAATACACTAATTACTAAAAATATTGAAGATGATAAAGTTGTAATTAAAGAAAGCGATAAGCCAATAAAACTAACATCAAAACAGTTTCTAAAATTTTCATCGTTCTCTAATATATAGTTTGGTATGCTTATAGAGTTGCCTTTAGAAAAATATGATTCATTATATAAAATAAAAGAGTTTCAGCTTTTTCCTATCATAACATCTGTAATATATTTAAAACAAAAAGGTACTATTTATGTTGATAATATTGAAAACCCACAAATAGTATATATAATTCATAAATCTTCTTTTTCATATTTATATAATTCAATACCGATTAATTTTGACGAGCTTTTATATTTTTTAATATTTAATAATAAAACTCCTCAATACTCCCATATATATAATGCAGAAAAAGAATTACTTATTTGTGCAGAAAAAAATGAGGATATAAATATAAAAATAAGAAAGAGAATAAGAATGAAAGGTATGCCGAGCATGGATTTTAATTTGCCAAACTTACCAAAAGGATATTCCGTTAAACACATATCTGATATTCCCTTAGACGATTTTTCTTCCTTTAATTTAAGTATTACCGAAAAATATTGGGAATCTATAGAAGAAATGAAAACAGAGGGATTAGGGTGGGTTGTATATCATAATACTAAACCGGTAACTATTTGTTATACGCCCTGTATTGTAAATAATAATTGCGAAACTGATATACTTACACTGCCGGAATATAGAGGAAAAGGTTTAGGATGGATTGCAGGCATGTATCTACTAAAATCATGTGTAGAAAAAAATGTAAATATGGAATGGGATGTATTTGTAGATAATATACCTTCCATAAAAATTGGTGAAAAATTTGGGTTCAAACCTTATTTTGAATACGATTTTCTGTCTATATATAAAAAATAATTGCGAACTATAACATTCATTTTTCGTCTATTCATTATAAATTAATTATTATTAAAATAGTATTATGCATTTTAATTGGGAAAAAAAAGGACATATATTTAAGCCTGATGGTAGTGTTGAATGGATGAAGAGCCATGCACAAGGTCCGGGGCCAATAGTATGGAACGGTAATATTAGAACCTATTTTGCAGCACGACCATCAAAAAATCTTACCTTACCAACTTTTATTGATTTGGACATAAACAACCCAACCAATATACTTAATATACATAAGTCGCCAATATTGGAATTAGGTACACCCGGCACATTTGACGAACACGGTATAATACCTCGTGCACCCATAATGATAGATGGAAGGTTGTACATGTATTATATCGGGTGGTCGAGACGCACATCTGTACCTTATGCCCTTAATATAGGATTGGCTATTAGTGATGATGGAACAAATTTTAAAAAATATTCTGAAGGTCCAATATTAGGTGTAGATAAACATGATGCATTTTCAGTAACAGCACCCGGCTTTATATATCACAATTCATTATTTTACATGTTTTATACAGCAGGTTTAAAATGGTTTTTAATAAATAATAGATGGGAACATACCTATACAATTAGAATGGCAGTATCTAAAGACGGAATAAACTGGGAAAGAGACTTTAAAAATGTAATAGAGCCGAAAAATGAATTTGAATGCACATCGGCACCTGCTATATTGCAATTAGAAAATGAATTTCATATATGGTATAGTTATAAAGGGTCGTTAGATTTTAGAAATGCAGGAGATGAAAGTTATAGACTGGGATATGCAACATCAAAGGACTTAATTAATTGGGAAAGAAAAGATAATTTAGCCGGAATAAATATTTCAGATAATCCGAAAGACTGGGATTCTGAAATGATAGAATATGGTTCAATTATTGAAATTGGCAATAAACATTATTTATTCTATAATGGTAATGGCTTTAGTGAAAGTGGTTTTGGATATGCAGAATTAAAAATTCATCAATAATTATAAATTTAGAGCATGGATAGTATGGTTGATGTTTTAATGCCGGTTTATAATCATGAAAAATATCTAAATCAAGCAATTGAATCTGTTGTAACTCAAATTACCGATTTTAAATTTAGATTATTAATTGGTGAAGATTGTTCTAAAGATAGTAGTAGAGAAATTGTAAAACAGTATGCAAGTCTTTATCCTGAAATTATTGTAACTTTTCTGCACGAAAAGAATTTAGGGTCCACAGCAAATTCAAGTTTTTTATTAAATTCAATAAACTCTAAATACTTTGCAATGTGCGAAGGAGATGATTATTGGATAGATGATAAAAAACTACAAAAGCAAATTGATTTTTTAGAAAAAAATCCTGATTACACCCTTTGTTTTACTGATATTGATGTGGTAAATGAAATGAATGTTTCAATGCCGCACCCTTACAAAAAACCGGAAAACAGTACTATTTCAATACAAGATATTATTTTAATTAGGAGTAGTATTGTACCAACTGCAAGTGTTGTTTATAGAAATATACTTTCTTTTCCGCTTCCTAAATTTTATACTGAAGCAATTTATGGAGATTTAGTTTTTCAGCTACTAATGACTGATAAAGGAAAAGGAAAATACATAAATGAAAAAACGGCAGTTTACAGACAACATTCTGCCGGAATTTCACAAATAAAT
Organism: uncultured Bacteroidota bacterium; assembly: GCA_903916555.1. GTDB lineage: Bacteria > Bacteroidota > Bacteroidia > Chitinophagales > Chitinophagaceae > CAIYTT01. The sequence goes on along the minus strand of CAIWXG010000438.1, from coordinate 19,864 downwards.
ACTACCGAATTTGGTTCAAGAGAAAGTGAATTGGTTTATGATGTTTTTCATAATGCAAATGAGTATTTTGATTTCAAATACGATAAGTTATTTAAAAAAAGTATGTTAGAATTAGCAAAAACAATACTTATATATGGCTCAAGAAATTTAAAAGGCTATAAAAAAATTAAATATATTTTACTACATAAAAAGAAGTATTTTAAAAATATGGAGAAAATATATTTTAAAGAAATTATATATTATAGTCTCCTTTTGTTTTTTCCTACTATTTTAAAATCAGTTACAAGCAAAAAAAGTACTATTTGATAAAGTTTACCCATGATCAAATAATTGTGAAGGCATAAACTGTGCTTCCTGATTTTAATTTAATACCTATTTTTACTAAAAATTGAATGATACCTACTAAAGTATTTTAAATAGAGGTAGCAAGTTGTAAAATATAAAACTTATTTACTTTATGCGTATTTGGGCATTTCCACATATATATCCTTATGATTATCCCGGTTTAAATTGGGCGGGTACTTTCTCGCACCGTCAATATCAAGGTTTAATAGCAAGTGGTGCAGAATTAAATGTAATTGTACCTGTACTATGGCATCCAATATTCCCTTTTTCGGAATTGCATAAGGAATGGAAACAATTCAGGCTTTACAACTATCCTAAACATAGGGTTTATGATGGCATAAATGTTTATCATCCTCGTATAAATAATTATAAGCCTAATAGATTTGTAAAAGGAACATATAGAGAGCGGTATGCGAATGCGATTATTAATTTTTTTAAAGATAGAAATATAGAATTAAATCCCCATACAGATATATTTTATTCTCAATGGTTACCAAGTGCAGTTTTTGTACAAGATGCTGCCCATAAATTAGGTATAAAATCTGCTATATTAGGTATTGGAGATGATGTAATAGTTGAACCCTTAAAGAAAGAATCAAATATACAAGAGTTTAAACAGCTACTATTAGAAGCCGATGCACGCTTTTATAATGCCGATTATTTAGGTAAAGAAGCAAATAAAATTGCAGGTTTAAATACAAATTATACAGTAACCTATTTTGGGGTTGATTATAATTTATTTAAACCGGCAAGTGAAATACAAAAAAAGCAATTGAGAGCTGAATATCACTTTCCGGCTGATAAAATAATAATTCTTACAGTCGCATCTCCTTTAGTAAGAAAAGGTTGGCTTGACCTCTTTGATGCACTTGAAATAATAAAAAACGAAACAATTGATTTTGTTCTTGTGGGTGGTTATGCCGGTCCAAAAGATATAGAAATTGTTATGGAAATAGAAAATAGAGGACTAAAACCTTATTTTATAGATTTAGGAGAAGTAAAACCTGAAACATTAAGTAAATTATATAATACTGCCGATATTTTTTGCTTGCCTTCGCATTGGGAAGGCTTGCCAACCGTGGTTATGGAATCTATGGCTTGCGGCTTGGCTGTTTTATCAACAAATGTGTGCGGAATTCCCGAAATAGTTACTACCGGTGAAACAGGAATTTTAGTACCTACAAAACGAGTAGATTTACTTACAAAAGAACTATTGTTACTCATTAAAGATAAAGGAAAAAGAAAGATCTTAGGTAATAATGCCAGGAAATTTATTGTAGATATTTGGGGAAATGCTAATGATAATGCAGCAAAATTATATAAGAAATTTGAAGAAACAATTGCATAATAAACATCTATCTGTTTAATTCTTGCTTTATTTTTAAATATGTTTTATATATACCTTTTTCAATATCAGTAAAGATAAAAGAAGGATTTACATTTAATATTTTACTATTATCTAAATAGATACTTGAATTATCACTTTGTCGTTTTGGGGTATAGAGTACTTCGAAATCTTCTGGAACTACTTTTTTAATTATTTGCACTAAATTATTAATAGATATAGTATCATTAGATGCAATGTTATATATTTCAGAGCTATCGGGAGCAGACATTAAAGAAAAATACATTAATTCTGCAAGGTCATTTACATATAAATAGTTTCTTATGTTTTCGCCATCTCCAAAAATATGTACATTTTTATTTACTAATATGCTTTCTAAAAATGTATTTATAATACCAATTCCTTTTTTAGTATTTTGCCCTTCGCCATACACATTTGCAACTCTATAGGTATCAAAACTTATAGTATTTTTTTTATTGAAATAGTTTAAAAAATATTCCATTGTAAGTTTTATTATACCATGCGGATTAAAAGGATTCTTATTGGAATCCTCACTTACTTTTTCTTGTGTACTACCATAAATAGTACCTCCGCTTGATATAAATACTATTTTTTTAATGTTTGTTTTTGCAATTGCTTCCATAAATCTAATAAAGGGAATTAGATTATTTTCAATTTCAATTATTGGGCTATCCCAGCTTGATGATGGAATTGTTGATGAAGCTAAATAATAGACAATGTCAATATTGTTAAATATTTTATCAAAAGTAGTGTTATTTTTAATATCTAATTGTGTATAAGGCAAGTTATTATTAAATAAACTTTTTTCGCTTCGACCAAACAAATGCAAATTAATAGTAGGTATAAGCATTAGTTTTTGTGCTAAATGGCTGCCTATAAACCCATTTGAACCTATTATTGCAACATTTTTATAATTCATAAAGTTAAGTTCATAAAATAGAAATAATAAATAATATTAGTTTAGTCTATTTTATAACATGCTGCAAAATAAAGAAAAAGAATTTATAAATTCTGACTGCAAATATTAATTGTATTTTACATTATAAATGATGATTACATTTAATAAATACCACATTAATTTTTGTAATTATTCAGTTATGCAATATAAAAAATAAATTTTCCCTTTTCAAAATCCCGACGGGATTAATTTCATGGAGTCTGAATAGTTACAAATTTTTTAATCTAAAAATATTTTCCCCGGGTTTAAAATTCCATTTGGGTCAAATACAATTTTAATTTTTTTCATTAATCCTAATTGAATTGCATTAAAGGCAATATCCATATAGTTTTTTTGTACAAAACCAATACCGTGTTCGCCCGAAATTGTACCGCCTAATTTTACTACTTCTTTAAATAATTCACGAATGGCAATTGGTAAAGTATTATTCCAATCAGTTTCATTCATTTCACCTTTCACTATATTAATATGTAGGTTGCCATCGCCGGCATGACCATAACAAACAGATTTAAAATTATATTTTTTGCCAATTCCTTTTACAATTTTTAGTAATTCAGGTAATTGGGCACGAGGTACTACCGTGTCTTCTTCTTTATATACCGAACGGCTTTTTACAGCTTCACCAACTTTTCTACGCAGATTCCATAAAATTTGTTTTTGCTCATAGTTGTCTGCAATTAATATAGTATCAATATTAAATTGTTCTACGATAGTAGAAATTGCCTCTGCATCTCTGTAAATTTCTTCTAAAAAATTACCGTCCAGTTCTATAAGTAAATGAGCTGCGATATCAGGAGGTAAATTTATTGCAGATGATTGGGTATAATCCATAGCCCATTCCAGAGCATCACGTTCCATAAATTCTAAAGCAGACGGCGTATAACCTTTTAAGAAAATGGCGTTTACGGCAGCACATGCTTCTTCTGCACTTCTAAAAGGAACTAATAGCGTAACATCATGTTTTACAGCAGGAATAAGCCGAAGTACTATTTTTGTAATGATGCCTAAAGTACCCTCGCTACCTACAATTAATTGAGTAATATTATAACCGGTAGCATTTTTTAGTGTGTTTGCACCTGTCCATATTATTTCACCCGAAGGCAGTACTATTTCCAAATTTAAAACATAATCTTTTACAACACCATATTTTACGGCTCTTGGGCCGCCAGAGTTTTCGGCAACATTGCCACCAATAAAGCAAGAACCTTTACTTGCAGGGTCCGGTGGGTAAAATAAACCTTCGTTTTTAAGCTGTTCTTGTAAAATTTGTGTAATAACACCGGGTTCGGTAATTACTTGGAAGTTGTTTTTGTCAATATTTAGAATCTTATTGAACTTTTTCATGTCTAAAACCACACCGCCAAATACAGGTAATGCACCGCCACTTAAACCGGTACCTGCCCCTCTGGGTGTTACAGGTATTTTGTGGCTGTTACAATAGCTCATTATTTTACTAACTTGTTCTGTATTATTTGGAATAAGAACAATTTCCGGCAGATACTGTAAGTCTTCAGTATGGTCTGATGCACAAACATGAAGTGTTTCGGCATCGTTTAAAACAAATTTTTCGTCAATAATTGTTTTAAAGAAATCTATATCAGCTTGTTGTATTTTTGAGAAGGACATATTGCAAAGGTGCTAAAAAAATTATGTTTGTAAAACAAATAAACGTTTTTGGTTCAATTGATTAAAATAAAAGAGCTGTCTATAAATAATTTTTCAAAACTATCCTAACGTTTTGTTTTATTTAGCTGTCTTTACTATTTTTACATTCATTTATGTGGGTATCTTGTGTATAAAAAAACCTCTTAATTTTAAAAAACAATTTTTATGAAGGTAATATATAGAATATTTATTCTTTTGCTTTTTGCTACTACAGCAAATGCAGCATACATACAAATTACCAATACGAGCGGAACGGCTACTTATGGTGGTTTAAGTGTAACCGTAGTTCCTACAGGAAGCTTTACAACATGGTCGAGCTGGTGTACTATGTCTTTTGGTACTTCCTACTGGATAGGCTCAAGCGGACCGGGAAATTATACATATACTCTTAGTCGTCCGGTACATTCCATAAAAGTAGTTTCTTATGCCCTTAATGGTGGGGCTTATATGGGCGGTGGTGAATATCTACAAATGTATCTTAATGGTGCGCCCTATTCACTTACAACAACCGATATGACTTCTTATACTGATTGTCCGGGTGCAGGTAGTGGTCCTTGTTATTTGGCAAGTGGTTGGTTATGGGGCCCGGTAGGTTCGGGAAGTGATTATGATGGTGGTGATTTTACAATAAACCAATGTACCAATATAAACTCTTTCGAAATGTATTGTAATGGTACAGAAGCCGGTGTAACCTATTATGTTTGGGTAGATACCACACTTAGTTGTTTTTCGGCAATTAATAATGGGCCTCTATGTTTAGGCGATACCTTGCGATTATCGGTTGTAGGTGGTGATACTACAATGCCATATACTTGGTTTGGTCCGCATGGATACACAACAACAGGCAGATATCCTATTATTCCAAATATTGCAGCTATAGATTCAGGTACTTATTTTGTTGTTCAAACAATTGGTGGTGTTAGCGATACCGCATGGACACATGTTATTATAAAACCGAATCCTGTTCTTACTGCTTCCAGTAATTCGCCGGTTTGTGTTTTAGGTGTTTTAGATCTTTTTGCTGGTCCGGATTCTACAGGCGAAACCTTTAGCTGGACAGGGCCAAGTTTATTTTCTTCAACATTAGAGAATCCGGTAATTACAAGTTTTGCCGTTGGTGATACCGGTTTATATACAGTAATCGCTAATTGGAACGGTTGCAAAGATACTGCTTCTACTTATGTATCTTTAGCGCAAGTACCTAATGCACCTTATTTATATGGTCAAACTATTTATTGTTCTTGCGATGCGTTTGTTCCTATTTTAGACTCCGGATTAGTTCCGGGTGCACATCTTTTATGGTATCCTTCTGCTATCGGTGGTGCATCAAGTACCCTGGCGCCTTTGCTTAATACCTGTATTCCGGGTACATATCATTTTTATGCAAGCCAAATAGTAGGTAGTTGCGAGGGACCAAGAGATTCTATTACGATTATAGTACATCATACTCCTGCAGCCCCAATAGTAACCTATAATGCAGAATATTGCCAATACGACCCATTTATTCCTGTTATTGCTACATCTGCAGGTACAGGGGTTATTTATTGGTACACAGCACCTGTTGGTGGTTCGCCATCAACAACTGCACCAACAATAAGTACTGCCACAGCCAATACCTATACCTTCTATGCATCTCAAATAGACTCCGGCTGCGAAAGCCCAAGAACAGCATTTACAATAACAGTACATCCAAAACCCGCTGCACCAACAGTAACACCACCAACTTACTGCCAGTTTGATATACCATCATCATTAGTAACATCCATAAGTGGCGTTTTGCCAGGTGCAGCAGTAACTTGGTACATAGGTACATCATCAACCGGTTTAAGTATAGCACCAACGCCATCAACAGCATTACCGAGTATAGATTCTTATTATGTAAAACAAACATCGGTTTACGGCTGTAAAAGCGACAGTGTATTAGACATTGTAACAATACATCCACAACCGGTAGCACCAGTAACTACAGATACTTCCTATTGTCAAGAGTCAACAGCATTCCCATTATCTGTAGATGCAGTTGCAATAGATGGTAATACACTAACTTGGTACACCTCATTATACGGTGCAGGTGCTACAACAACAGCACCTGTGCCACCAACAACTGTGGTAGGTACAACTACTTGGTATGTAAGCCAAACAAACAGCTTTGGTTGCATCAGTCCTAAATCGCCAATTACAGTAACAACCTTGTATTTGCCTGTGTTTACCATATCACAAAGTAAAACATTTGCTTGTCAGGATAGTACTATGACTCTTACTTATACCGGTGCAAACCTTACACAAGGAGCTTATACCTGGATAATACCGGCAGGAGCAACATTAGTAAATGGCAGCACTTTAACATCACCATCTATCACGGTACAATTTGATTCGTTGTATAATAATATAGTTTATTTAACATCAAGCGATTATAATGGCAGATGTGTTACAAGCGATACGATAGACATACATGTAGTACCAATGCCTGTAGCCCGTACCTTTATTACACCTGTTGTGTGTGTAGGCGATACAGTAGGCTTGGCATTAAGTTACCGTAGCGAAAACGGCTATAGTTTTGTATGGGATTTTGCCTTTGGTACATCAGGTACAGACGGACAAATAATTGCAGCTAATTCTAATTCAGGTGGTCCATACAGTGCATCATGGAATAGTGGAGGTGTAAAAGTAGTAACAGTAACACCATACACTATGGAGGGATGTAAAGGTATTTTGGTATATGACAGCGTACATGTAAGAGATTTGCCTGATGCTACTTATGGATGGCTAACAAACAATCAAAGTTTAGGTAGTAACAATGAGTTATGTTCTGACGATACGGTGCAGTTTGTAGCTCATACCGATAGTGCTAACTTTGCCTATACTTGGGAACCTGCCCATTTCTTCCGCGAGAATAATGGACATATAATCTTCGGTATCGTACAAATCTCTGGTGATATTACCTTGAATGTAGTTGACCCTTATGGTTGTAAGAATAGCGTATCAAGTTATTTTAAAGTAGATGGTTGTTGCACGGTAACGATGCCGAATGCGTTTACACCAAATGGAGATGGTAAGAATGACTATTTCAGACCGGTATATGAAGGTTATCATCGCTTCCACATCTTTAGAGTAGAGAACAGGTGGGGACAAACGGTGTTTGAATCTACCAATAACAGAATGGAATGGGATGGCACTTTTGGAGGTGTACCACAAGACATAGGAGTATATTATTACTACTTACAGTATGATTGCGGAGACCAAAAAGGAATTATTAAAAGAGGTGATTTTACTTTAATTAGATAAAATTGAATAAGCAATAAATTTCAAAACAAAGACCACTATAATAAGTGGTCTTTGTTTTTTTGATTGTACACTTACTCCTTTAATGAAATTGTTTATTTATCTTTACACATCAACTCAATATTATCCGGAGAAAAGTATATGTCTAAATCAAATGTAAGACAAACAGAAAATTTAAGTCAGCAGGAGCGGGAATATGAGAATACAATACGGCCGCAGTCTATTGAGGATTTTGCAGGTCAACCTAAATTAATTGATAACTTACGTATATTTATAAAGGCTGCTAATTTAAGAGGAGAGCCATTAGACCATATTTTGTTTCATGGACCACCCGGCTTAGGTAAAACTACATTGTCAAGAATTGTAGCAAATGAATTGGGTGCAAGTATAAAAGAGACAAGTGGACCGGTAATTGAAAAACCCGGTGATTTGGCAGGATTATTAACAAGCCTTGAAGCAAGAGATGTATTGTTTATTGATGAGATACACAGATTAAGTAATGTTGTTGAAGAGTATTTATATGCCGCAATGGAAGATTTTAAGATAGATATAATGATAGATTCAGGACCGGCAGCACGTTCTATACAGCTTACTTTAAACCCCTTTACATTAGTTGGTGCTACTACAAGAAGTGGGTTACTTACGGCACCCTTGTTATCAAGATTTGGAATAAAGTCACGATTAGAATATTACAGTGCAGAAGTACTGCAACGAATTATATTACGTGCTTCCGGGGTATTACAAGTTAAGTCAACATCGGATGCTGCAATGGAAATTGCAAAACGTAGTAGAGGTACACCGCGTATTGCAAATGGTTTATTGAGACGCATGCGAGACTTTGCCCAAGTATTGGGGAATGGTGTTATAGATTTGGCAATTGTAGAACATGGTTTAAGGGCATTAAATGTAGATGAAAGTGGATTAGATGATATGGATAATAAAATATTAGCTACACTAATAGATAAGTTTAAAGGTGGGCCAACGGGTATTAATAATATTGCAACTGCTGTAAGTGAAGAAGCAGGCACAATAGAAGAGGTATATGAGCCTTTTTTAATACAAGAAGGTTATATAATGCGAACACCAAGAGGCAGGGAAGCTACAGAAAAAGCATATTTACATTTAGGCAGAAAGAAAGAGGGCTTATTGTTCTAATATTAATAATAGGATTGCTTTATTGTTTAAGAATATAATATAGATGATTAAATTTGAAAACTTTAGTAAGTATTTTAATAAACGTTTAATTCTTGCTATACCTGAATTTGAATTAAGTACTGATATTTATTGGTTGAAAGGTGAAAATGGTGCAGGGAAAACTACCTTAATGAAATCAATTGCAGGAGTAATACCATTTAATGGTAGTATAATTGTTGATGGTATTGATATAAAAAAACAAAGAATTCCGTATCGTTTAATTGTAAATTATGCAGAGGCAGAGCCACAGTATCCTCTTTTTCTTACGGGTACTGATTTGATTAAATTGTATGCAGAAACGAAAAAATCATCTATAGAGCAGATAAATAATTTAGTTGAAATGTTTGGGATTTCGGGCTTTGTAGATACTAAAATTGGCACTTACTCAAGTGGTATGGTAAAGAAATTATCTTTAGTTTTAGGTTTTATGGGTAATGCTAAATTTATTTTGTTGGATGAGCCACTTATTACATTAGATAAACATTCTGTAGGTGTATTGCAAAATTTAATCGAAACCTATTTTCTTTCAGGTGTAACGTTTCTAATAAGCTCACATCAGGATATTATTTTTAATGATAATATTGTGCCAAAACAACTTTTATTAAAAGAAAATTTAATTATAAGGAGTTGATTTATTTATGAATAATGCACTTTCTAAAATATTTGTTGTAAAATTTTATCAACTGAATGCAGGCTTTTTTTTGTTTATTTTCCTTCTCTTTTTTGGTTTGGTAAATATAAAGGATGTTATTAATCTTCATTATGCTATAATGATGCAAGTAACTAATAAGTCTTTTTTTACATTAATTGCATCTTCCGTATGTCTATTATATACTATTAAATGTTTGTTTTCTGTTTTAAAAACAATCAATCTTCCTGAAAATAGTTTCTTATATAATTTGCAAGGGCTAAATAAATTTAATATCTATAAAAAATTCTTTTTTTGTCAGGTATCTATTTATCTCCCGGTCTTAATTTATTCTCTTATAGTAGTATATGTTGGTTTCGTACATAATCAAATTCTATTATCTGTTTTTTTCTTTTTTATACAGGTATTGCTTATTATTAGTTGTGTACTTATTTATAGTTATAAAATTAATAGTACTTGGAAGCAATCGATACTACCCGAAATTACATTACCGGCTATAAAAAGAAAGAGTTTACTAATGTATCTTTATTATTATTCTGTAAATAATAGAAAGGCTACCTTTTTTACAATAAAAGTTTTTTCACTATTATTATTGCAATTAATGGTTTTTGTAAATAGTGAGCAGGTGAGCAGTGAGAATGTTTGTATTTTGCTTTTATTTATTATGTCTGCACACTCTTTATTGCCCTATTATTATGTTCGTTTTTTTGAAACTGAACTTCCTTTTTTAAGAAATTTGCCAATTTCTGTTTTTTATAGATATATTTTATATGTATTTACCTATTCTCTTATACTTTTGCCGGAGTTGGTTTTTTTGTTTTGGAATGAATTGAATGTATTAGGGAGCAGTACACTATTTTCAATTTATTTTTTCGGGATAGCACAATTAGCACTTTTTACAGGTTTACAATATTTAAAAGGTGTTACAATTGAAAGATATTCTACAATTGTATTGGGTTTGTTTTTTGTTTCTATGCTACTTTTAGCTGCTATTGGTTTATGGTATCTACTATTTGTTGAATTATTACTATCAATATTTATATTTTTGGCTGCATATAACAAGTATGAAATTAATACAGAACAGAGTTAGGTAAATAAAATTGTTTCAATACCGGTATTTATATTCTAAAGAATAAACATATCGGATGCAATAGTATCAGCAAATAATTTACCTTTTGTAGTTAGTTTTAATATGTTGTTTTCTGCTAACATTTGTCCTCTATTTATAAATGATATGCTGCTTTTATTTATATTATTTGCAATATCTATTCCCCATTTTTTATCTATATAATTTAAATCGCAACCCCACATTGTTCTTAATGAGGTCATTAAATATTCATTTAATTGTTGGTAAATAGTAAGCGTTTCTTCTTCGTAAGCCTTTATTTTATTGTTTTCGGTAATTGAAGATGCATAGATAGTATTATTGGCAATATTCCATCTGCGAGTATTGCCATTATAGGAATGTGCAGCGGGCCCAATACCTAAATAGGGTATTCCAAGCCAGTAGTTTGTATTATGTATTGCATGTTTGCCTGGCAATGCAAAATTTGATATTTCGTATTGTTCATATCCTAATTGTACACATTCATGCATTAATATTTCAAATTGTTCTGTTGCTTGATCTGCATCTATATTTGTAGTTTTCTTTTTATTTATAGAATGAAATAAGGATGTATTTTTTTCCACTGTTAAGGAATAGGCAGAGAAATGAGGTATATTTAATGTATGCATTTTTGCTATATTTTGCTGCCAAGCTTTATTGCTTAATCCGGGAATGCCGTATATTAAATCGATACTCAGTAGGCTAAGTCCTGCATCTTGAGAGGCTTTAATAGAATAATCTGCTTGAGATGCATTATGTGCTCTTTTCATAAAATATAGGTCTTCGTCTCTAAATGACTGTACACCAATACTTAAACGGTTTATTGCAGTGTTGCGTAGCGATTTTATATATGCTTTATTTAAGTCGTCAGGGTTAGCTTCCAGAGTACATTCTTTTAAGTCTGATATATTGTAATATCTGTAAATGGTATCAATTAATAAACTTATTTCGTCTGTTGTAAGCAGCGAAGGAGTGCCGCCACCAAAATAGATGGTGTCAATATTATTTGAGTCTAAATAATTACTATTTTGTTTTAATTCAATAAGCATTGCAGCTAATACTTTTTCTTTTTGTTGCAATGATGTCGAAAAATGAAAATTGCAATAGATACATGCTTGTTTGCAAAAGGGTATATGTAAATAAATACCAGCCATAAGATGTAAAAATAGTAATTATTATTATAGTAATTACTTTAATGTTTAAATGTAAACTTTACTTATGTTATATTAATTTGATTTTTAGATATTATTTTTTAATCATTGTTTGCAATTGCATTATTCATTATAAATTTGTACCGTAAATGCGATTTTTTCTTTTATTAATTATTGGTTTCACTTTTTTTTCGGTTGCTAAAGCAAAAGCTAAATATAACGGCAATAGTTATGGATTAAGTAATGTACAGGATACTAATGGTACCAAACAAATAAGTTTGCAATTTTTTGATAGTGTTTTTATTTCTCATCCTATGTTGGCTACTACCAATATTTTGTATGATATAGAAACTGCACATAAAGCACCATCGCAAACTGCTGATTTTTATTTGCTTTTAATTTTATGTATAATATTGGGTTTAATTCGATTTTTAGATGTAAGATATTTTTACAATGTATGGCGTGCCTTTTCGAACCCTTCATTAGGCAGTAGGCATTTAAAAGACCAGATACAAGATGCGGGATTACCCAATTTTTTAATGAATATATTTTTTACTTTTTCTATGGGGGCATATATTTATTATATTGTACTCAATTTAACCCCTATACACTCAGGTACAATTCCTCAATCTTTATTGATAATTATGTTAATATGCGGTACAGCTATAATTTATCTTGCTAAATACGTTGCAGTTAGATTTAGTGGTTGGGCTTTTAGAGTTGAGGGTATTACAGAACATTATTTATTTAATGTTTTTTTAATAAACAAAGTTTTAGGTATTACATTATTGCCATTTATTATTTTTTTAGCCTTTGCCGACCATCAATGGATTAGCCAAATAATTGTAATTTCTTTTGTTGTGGTAGGAACATTGTTTTTTATAAGATATTTAAGATCATGGCAAGTGTTTGGTTCGTTTTTTCAGTATAGTAAATTTCATTTTTTTATGTACCTTTGTGCTTCCGAATTATTACCGATAGCTGTATTGATGAAAATGTTGGTAAAGGGATTATTATTTTAGAGATAGTATTTATTAAATTAAGATTGTTTAATATTCCTTGTTAATTTTGAATATGGCCAAAGTTGTTCGTTCACAAAAGAAGGGTGAGGAAAAAAATGAACTGAAGGTCAATAATATATTGATTACTCAACCACGCCCTGAAACAGAAAAATCTCCTTATTTTGAATTAGCTAAAAACTACAATGTAAAGGTTGATTTTCATCCGTTTATCAGGGTTGAAGGCTTAACAGCCAGAGAGTTTCGTAAACAAAAAGTGGATATAGCTGAATATACAGCTATTGTAATGACAAGCAGAAATGCTGTTGACCATTTTTTTAGGATTTGCGAAGAACTTAAATTTAAAGTATCTCAAGACATGAAATATTATTGTATTACAGAGGCAGTTGCTCTGTATTTACAAAAATTTATTTTATATCGTAAAAGAAAAGTTTTCTTTTCTGCTGACGGCAGTACAGCCGGTTTACTTGAAGTAATTGCAAAGCATAAAAATAATGAAAAATATATTTTGCCTATTACAGACAGTACAAAAAATGAAATAGCACAATTTATGGTTAAACATAATGTGAAATATGCTGAAGCAGCATTATATCGCATGGTATCTAATGATATTAGTGAAGTAATGAAGCTGGATTATGATATGATTGTTTTTTTTAGCCCTTATTCTATTCAAACAGTATTTGACCACAATCCTGAATTTAAACAAGAAAAATTACTTATTGGTGCTTTTGGTCCATCTACTACAAAAGCCGTAGAAGAATGTGGTTTGAGACTTGATGTAAAAGCACCTGCACAAAATGCTCCTTCAATGGTTGCTGCAATAGAATTATTCCTTTCAGGTTTAAGACAAAATCAAGAAACAAACACAGAATAATAGTATTCTTTGTATCTATCTATTTAACTTTTGAGTTTTTCTTTGAAACATAAAAGATAAATAAAATCATAATTGTTCATTAATTTGTTTTCACATTATCTTTGCACTATGCCTAACAGGTTAATAAACGAACAAAGTCCTTATTTGCTTCAACACGCTCATAATCCTGTAGATTGGTTTCCATGGTGCGATGAGGCTTTTAAAAGGGCAGAATCAGAAAATAAACCTATTTTAATCAGTATTGGTTATGCCGCTTGTCATTGGTGCCATGTAATGGAAAGAGAAAGTTTTGAGGATGTGAAAGTTGCCGCTTTTATGAATGAACATTTCATTTGTATTAAAGTTGACAAAGAAGAGCATCCGGATGTAGATCATTTATATATGGATGCTGTGCAGGCGATGACCGGCAGCGGTGGATGGCCGCTTAATGTATTTGTTACTCCAGATAAAGCACCCTATTATGGTGGTACCTATTTTCCGCCAAGAGCTGCATATAACAGACCATCGTGGACACAGATACTGTACAGGATGGCAGAAATATGGGAAGACCAGCCCGATGAGGCAATTAGGCAAGGCATACAAATGTTGAGCCATTTACAACAAACATCAATAATTGCCGATACCCAAAATAAGATCGATTACAATTGGGATACATGCAGGAAAATTGCAGAAAATCTTTTAAAGCAAGCGGATAAAATGAATGGTGGCTTTGGAAATGCACCGAAGTTTCCGGGTACAATGGCAATAAGTTTTTTATTAGAACACTATCATTTTACAGGTTATGAACCTGCATTAAAACAAGCATTACTGAGTTTAGATAAAATGGCAAAAGGGGGTATTTATGACCAAATTGGCGGTGGTTTTGCGAGATATGCTACCGATACAAATTGGTTGATTCCTCATTTTGAAAAAATGCTGTATGATAATGCACTTTTGATTTCAGCATATTGCGATGCATACAGTATTACTAAAAATAAGGAATATAAGTCTATTATAAAGAATACAATAGCATTTATTGAGAGAGAATTAAAAGATGAAAGCGGCATCTATTACTGTGCTATCGATGCTGATAGCGAAGGAGTTGAAGGTAAATTCTATACCTATACTTGGCAAGAATGGTGTGAAACAGTAGGAGCTGATAATAACATTGCTGCAGCTTATTTTGGTATTACTGAAAATGGAAATTGGGAACATACTAATATTGTTCATGTTAAGAAGTCTATTGAAGAAATAGCAAAAGAAAATAATTGTGATGTAGCAGAAGTTGTAGCTAAAATAGAAGAAGCTAAAAAGAAAATATTTAGTAAACGTTCTGAACGTATAAGACCTATAACGGATAATAAAAGCTTATTGTCGTGGAATGCTTTGTTGAATATAAGCTATGCAAAAGCGGGTATAGCTTTAGAAGACAATAGCTATATTGAGGTAGCAGAGAAACACATGGAGTTATTGCTGCAATTGTTTTTAAAAGATGGCAAATTGAACCATGTATGGAAAAAGGGAGTTTCAAAAATTTCAGCTAATTTAGATGATTATGCATATCTTGTACAAGCATTATTAAGACTTTCAAATGCATCTGGAAATTTAAAATGGATAAATAAAGCAAAAGAATTTTTAGATAAAATAGTGATTGGATTTAAAAATAATCAAGACTTTTTTTATTTTACACCCGAATTTGAAAATAAAATCCCTGTACGTAAAGTAGAAATTTATGATGGGGCTACACCAGCGGCAAATTCAGTAATGGTTGACAATTTGTTTGTATGTGGTTTATGCACTGAAAATACGGTATGGATAGAGCAGGCAAAAAAAATGACTGAAAAAATGATAGATTCTACTATTCGATACAGTTATTCTTTTGGCAATTGGGCTATCAATTTTCAGAGACAAATAGCCGGAATAAAAACGATAGTATGTGCTTCGGCAAATGCAAATACGATTGGTAAAGAAATTAGGAAAATATATATGCCTGAAGTATTTCTGCTCACGTCTGAAAAAGAAATATTTGAAATTCAGGTTATGAAAAATAAATTTTTTAGTGATAAAGTATCTATTTTTGTATGCTCAGAAAATGCTTGTATGTCGCCATTAGAAACTGTTACAGACGTTTTGAAACAAATAGAGCAAATGAGAATATGCAATAAATAGCGATTGTATTATATAAAAATAGATGTATTTTGCTAACAATTTTTCACTGAAAGTTGTATTTTTGAAAAAAACTTTGAATATTGTGCAAGGTTTCGTGAAATAGTGTTTTAACTTTGAAATTTTTTACTTGCTTTTTGGCAAAAACAATAGATAGTAGTATGAAAAAAACATCCCTGAAGGTCTTAACTTTTGCACTCTTGGCAGTATTTGCTGCAAGTTGTGGAAAATCAGGCTCCGGTGGTCAATTAATCGGTGATCAAACCAGACTGCCCTATAAGGCACCCGTACCTATTGGAATGGTATATGTGCCTTCCGGATATTATAAAATGGGTGCCAGTGATGAAGATATACGCGGTAGAAATGACGCAACTATACATACGGTTCAGGTTAATGGATTTTATATGGATGCAACGGAGATTTCTAATCAGGAATATCGCCAGTTTACCATTTGGGTAAGAGATTCTATTGCACTTACCATGCTTAATATGTTTAAAGAAAGACCCGATGGTACACAATATTTAGATTGGGGTAAAAGAATTAATTGGAGAGACCCTGATTTACAAGAGCAATTAGCTGCTATGTATAATCAAGCAGACCAATCGGGCTGGGGTGTAAAATCATTTAATGCCAATGTTTTACGATATAACTATAAGTCATTTGATTATTTAACTGCTGCACAGCATTCGGTAGAAGCTAACTATAATGAAATGAAATATGTTGTAAATAATAGTATTCTAGCTTACCCTGATACAACTGTATGGATGCGTCAATATCTATATTCTTTCAACGAACCTATTGCACAACAATATTTTTGGTTTCAAGGATTTAACAGATACCCTGTTGTTGGTGTAAATTGGTTTCAAGCAACAGCATTCTGCGATTGGCGTTCCCACCTATGGAAATCGGAACGTGAAAAAGCAAGAATGTATTTTGAAAGTAGATTCCGTTTACCATCAGAACAAGAGTGGGAGTGGGCAGCAAGAGGTGGCAGAAATGAATCACCTTACCCTTGGGGCGGACCTTATATTATCAATAAAAAAGGTTGTTATTTAGCTAACTTTAAGCCTCAAAGAGGTAACTATTCTGCAGACGGTGGTATGTACACAGTTCCAGTTGATAAATATGCAGCTAATGATTATGGTCTTAAAAATATGTCGGGTAATGTTTCCGAATGGACTTCATCTGCTTTTACAGGTGGTACTTATAACCAAATGATGGATTTTAACGGACAAGTTGGTTCTAATGTTTCACCTAATGATCCATCTACTCCATTGTTTCAAAAACGTAAAGTTGTTCGTGGTGGCAGTTGGAGAGATGTTGCTTATTTCTTGCAAGTAGGTACTCGTGATTACGAATATGCAGATACTGCAAAAGCATACATTGGTTTCCGTTGTGCATATACAGAAATTGAACCATCATTAAGAAATAACAGAAGACCTGTAAAAGGTAATGTATATTAGTAGTAATTATAGTAAAGAAGTAATTTGAATAATAAATTTTTAACATAAAAACAAAAAAAGAAAAACGATGTCAATAGGAATGTTTTTTGAAACCGACAAAGGTAAATATTTAAAAAATCTAGTTATTGGAGTAGGAGCATCAATCGTATTATTAGGTGCATTATTCAAAATTAATCACTTACCCGGAGCAACAGCTATGTTGTTCGTTGGTATGATTACAGAGGCAGTCATTTTCTTATTCTTAGGTTTGCTTCCTCCACACCCTGATTATTATTGGGAGCGTTTTTACCCGGATATTACCATGAATCCGCATGTAGAAGCACTTAAAAAAGGTATTAAACATGGTTCGGTAGCAAAACCGGGTGAGCCTGCTACAAAATCTCTTGATAAAATGATGGAAGAAGCACAAATTAACCCGGCTAATTTGAAGAGATTAAGTGATAATTTCCAACGTTTCGGTAAAACGGTAGAGCAAATGAAAGACATGTCTGATGTTACATCTGCAACCGGTACCTATTCAAAAAGTGCATTAGAAGCTGCTGAAGCTCTTGGTGCTATGAAAACTACCTTCCAAGGTGCAACAAAAACAATGAATGTATTTAATAATGCGGCCGATGATACTGCTAAATTTCATGAACAAGTAGTAGTATTATCTAAAAATTTAGGTACATTAAATCAAATTTATGAAGTAGAATTGCAAGATGCCAATAACCATCTTAAATCAATGAATAAATTTTACAGTAACTTGGTTGTTGCTTCCGATGCAATGGCATCGAGTGCAAAAGATGCAAATGCAGCAAAAGAGCAGATAGGACTACTTGCCACTAATTTAACAGTACTTAATAAAGTATATGGTAATATGCTTTCTGCTATGCAAGGACGCTAATATTCAGCTACTTTAATTTATAAGAAACAAAATTTATTAATAGAAAAAACTAAATAATGTCTATACCTAAAGAGCCGCGGCAGTTAATGATCAACCTGATGTACTTAGTGTTGACAGCTCTGCTGGCCCTCAATGTATCAAACGAGATTCTTAATGCTTTTAAAACATTAAGTTCAAGCATTGACAAATCTAACGCCTCAATTGACCAAAAAAATGTTGAGGTATATAATCAAATCCTGGAAAACGAAAAACAACCGGGACAAGGTGCTAAAGTGAAACCTTTCAGAGAAAAAGCCGATGATGTGGTAAAAGAAGCAAATGCCATGGTTGCTTATCTTAATGACTGGAAAAAGCGCGTTGTAATGGAAGCAGGTGGTTATAATAAAGAGGGTGAAGACACTTTATTTCCACAAAGAATGGATAATATTGACGCAACTACCGTTCTATTATGTGAAAAGAAAGGCGGTGATACACTGAAAGATAAAATTCTTAAATTAAGAGAATTTATGTTAAGTAAAGTAATGTCTAAAGATGCAGCTAGTATTAGCCCTTTAATGCCGTTAAGAATTGAAACTCCAGTTAAAAATGACCACAACCCTAAAGGAGATTGGTCTATTGCTAACTTCGAACACATGCCGGCAATTGCAGCATTAGCATTATTTTCTAAATATCAAAATGACGTAAGAACCAGTGAAGCATTAGTTGTAAATAAACTATTTGAAGAAGCACACGGTAAAGAGTTGAAATTTGACTCTATTGTAGCGATAGCCGTACCCAAAACTTCTTATGCTTTACAGGGTGATAAAGTTGAAGCTTCTATTTTATTGGCTGCCTTTAACCCAACCAATAAACCTATTGTTGCTATTGCTCAAGGTGGTGGTACTAAAAAAGAACCTAAAGACGGGGTTGTTGAATGGGAAACAATTGCAGAAGGTAATGGACCACAAACAGTAAAAGGTACTATTAAATTAGTTGTTGGTGGTGGCGTGCAGGATATTAATAGACAATTTTCATTTGATTATACTGTTGGTTCTACAGGTGCATCAATGCAATTAGATAAAATGAACGTGTTCTATATTGGTGTTCCTAATCCTATATCAATAAGTGCAGCAGGTTACTCTGTTGAAGACGTTTATTTAGAATTGCCAGCAGGTTCGGGTGCTACGCAGACAGGTGAAAAAGGGCATTTTGAAATTAAAGCTACCAAACCTGCTAATAAGTTAAATCCTTTGTTGATTGATATTTATGCTAAATCAAAAGACCCTAAAGGTTCTCCATCAAAAATATCTACAATACCTATCCGGGTTAAATTTATTCCGGATCCGATTGCAAAAGTGGGAGGCTTACAAAGTGGACCGATGAAAGTGGGTACTTTTAGAATTCAAATTGCGCCTGTTGCAGAGTTAAAGGACTTTGATTTTGATGCTAAATTTATTATTACAAGTTTTACTTTTAATATGATTCAAAAAGAATCAGGGGCTTATTTATCTTATAAAGTTTCAAGCAATAATCCGGGCGGTGTTCGATTCTCGGATAATGCTGATGTATCAAAGGCAATGAGTAAAGCAAAAGTAGGCGATAAAATATTTATAGAAGAGATAAGAGCAAAAGGACCAGATGGTACTCCAAGAAATCTTGGTTCTATTATTTTGTCTTTAATAAATTAATATTAACTTTACAAAAAAACGAATAGGGATATGCGGATCCTGCCGATATATAAATTGACAATTACAGCATTATTGCTGCTCACCGGTGGTGTTTT
>CAIWXG010000437.1 GCA_903916555.1 uncultured Bacteroidota bacterium | reverse complement strand
TAGTTCTTCTTTTAATTCTATACTAATGGGTTGTATTGAAACTATGAATGTAAAAAGTTTTTTTTACATTCCATATTGTTTTATGTAAGATAATATTCTTATTTAAAATTTTTATTGTTTGCATTATGGTATTATTTTTGTATGTAATGCTTTTAAAAAAAATATTATATTTATTTCTTAAAACAAATTTATATACTGCATGTTGTGCCGTTGCTTTGTGCATGGCTACTGAATACTTAATAAAGAGGGATTTACCTTTTTTATTTAATTCTCTTCATTTATTTTTATTTGGTTCTTCCATTTTAGTTTATAATACACCAAATTTTTATAGGTTAAATAGTGAATCAAGAAGATTTAAATTTCTTTTTCATTACGATTATAAATATTTTCGTATATTATTTGTATTATTAGGTATTTTATTTATTATAATTAGTTTGTATGATTTGCCAATTGAGATTGTTTTTCTATCTATTTTTCTCGCTTTTTTTGCTTTTGCATATTTCTTACCTTTTTTACCATTTAATGCTAAAAAAAGATTGCGAGACTATGGTTGGCTTAAAATCTTAATCTTATCTATTGTATGGACAATTGCAACCTCTGTTTTACCAATAATTTATTTACACGCGAAAATAAACAACTATATATTTGAAATATTTGGTAGATTTTTATTAATATTTGTTTTGTGCATTATTTATGATATACGAGACATTGACATAGATTGCAAAACAAATATAAAAACATTGCCTAATTTAATAGGGCTTAAAAGAAGCTATTTTTTAATTTATTTTTCATTGATTGCTTTTTTGTGTGCTAGTATTCTACAGTATAATAGATTTCATATAATTGAGAGATTTTTCTCTGCTTTAATCACAATTATCATAATTAGATTAGTTACTTTATTTTTAAAAAAATATCCGTCTGAAATTGCCTATTTATTACTTGCAGATGGGGTAATGTTAATTTATTCCATAGTTGTTTTTGTAATATGATTAATTAGTTTTCCACATCAATATCTAGAAAATAAAAACCTGTATCCCATTCTGTTTCTTGATTTCCTGTTTTATACGATTTATGTACTATTTCGCCTGTTTTTATTGCTATTGGTATACTAAAAAATGGTGCATTATACACAAAAGTATGATATTCTCCATTTTCGCCACATGGGTCAACATTAGTGGGTAAGCTATTTAAAAAATCATTATTTATTTTTTTACCTAAAAATTCTTTCCTTAAATATTTTTCGTTTACGCATACTACAATTGCCTCTATATTTTTTTCTACAATTTCGCTAATTAATAATGAAGTATTCTTTTTCCATAGAGGAAATATACAGTTATAACCTAATGTTTTTAATTGCTGTTCTCTATATGTTTTTAAATCGTCTAAAAATATATCTCCTTAGGCAGCCGTATTTATACCATTTGTTTTTAGTTCTTGTAGTGTATCATTTATTGCTTTTTTATATAATTCATCATTTGGTGATGCTGGGATTTTTATCTTTAGTAAGGGCATTTTCATCAAATACGCTTGTATATCTATTAGGTTCTCTCTTATGCCATGCATAAATACTCTATTATGCTCTATGCTCATAGTAGTTAATAAACATTCTATTTTATAATCAGGATTTGCAGAAATTATTGAATAGGCTAAAGATGCATCCTTTCCGGAACTCCAATTCATTACTACCTTTGCAGCATTGCTATTTTGTAACACAAATGCAAAAGAACTTTTTTTTAAAAACTAAAACTATTTATTTATGCAATACGCAATTGTAACAGGGGCAACACAGGGTATAGGTAAAGCAATAGCAGAAAAATTGCTTAATGAAGGTTTTGCTATAGCTGTTTGTAGTAGAAGTACTGAAAGGATTAATTCGTTACAGGAAGAATGGATGATTTTATTCCCTGATAGTTTAATTAAATATTATTGTGCTGATTTAGCTAATAAAAATGAGGTAGAATATTTTGGAAAAATGATTTTAATTGATTTTCCTCAAATTGATATTTTGGTTAATAATGCGGGTGCTTTTTTACCCGGAAATATTGCTGATGAGCCGGAGGGTTTGTTAGAGAATTTGATTAATATCAACTTGTTTAGTGCCTATTATTTAACTCGCTTATTATTACCGTTTATAAAAGTTAAGAAAAAAGGGCATATATTTAATATGTGTTCTATTGCGAGCTTAAAGGCATACCCTAATGGGGGGGCATATAGTATATCTAAATATGCACTTTTAGGTTTTTCTGATAATTTAAGATTAGAATTAATGCCCTATAATATTAAAGTTACTGCTTTATGTCCGGGTGCTACTTTTACACCTTCTTGGGCAGAAGCAGGCATAGAACCTAATAGAATAATGGAAGCAAATGATATTGCTAACATGTTATGGGCTGCCTATTGTTTGTCTGAGCAGGCAAATGTGGAAATGCTTGTTATGAGACCCGTTAAGGGAGATTTATAGATTCGTATTTAAATGTATTTTGTTAACTATGCGATATAAATTTATTCTTATAAATATTCTTAAATTACTTAATATAATTAGAAAATAGATTTTCAAACGAAGCATACCTAAAGAATTACCTAAATTTTATACTTTTATCGAAATTTATTAAAAATGAAGAAATTTGCAATATTTACAATTGTTTTCTTAATAATTTTTGCCATTTTTGTAAGTATTCTAGTTATAATAGAACCACAAGATGTTGCAATTACACGTACTACAATTATTAAAGCACCTAAAGATATAATTTTTAATCAGATTGTACATTTTAAAAACTGGCATAACTGGAGTCCGTATGTAAAAAGCGATACGAGTATGAAATTAACTTATACAGGCATTGATGGTATGCAAGGTAGTGCATTTCAATGGGTAGGCAATGAAAAAATAACAGGCTCCGGTGAAATGAAAAATGAATTAGTTACAGGCAATGAATTAGATTTTGTAGTAAATTTCATAAAACCCAATCCCGGCACTTCTAAAGGTATTTTAAAGGCAGAGGATAGTACCGAAGGATATACAAAAGTTAGCTGGACTTGTTTAATACACTGGCCCAAACCATTGAACGCTTTATGGTTTATAGCTAAAGATAAAATGGATAAAATGAATGGTGATGATTTTGAAAACGGACTGGACAATTTAAAAAGATATTGTGAATTACATTACTTAAGGGATATAAAAATTACAGAAACTGATTATGCTGCACATCTGTTTCAGGGATTTAGGAAAACAGTTAAAATGGAAGAAATTGATAATTTTTTTGCTGATAGTTATGCTATATTAGGTAAAAATTTGAACAAAAAAATTGTCGGAGAAGCAGTTGGCTTGATTTATAATTGGGATACAATAAAGAAAAATATAGATATAGCAGCGGCTTTTCCTGTATCGGATACACAAACAAAGATTAATGAATCTTTTGTCGTTGATATAAAAAACTGCAAAGC
>CAIWXG010000436.1 GCA_903916555.1 uncultured Bacteroidota bacterium | reverse complement strand
TAAAATTATTTTTAATAAATTGTATAAGCTCGTTAGATTGAATCTCAAGTGTATTTGTTTTTGCAAGTTCAATGCCATTTTTTATTATTTTATGTCTCAATGTAGTATTTTTTAATAATAAATTGACCCCTTCTACAATTGCATTAGTATCTTTTGGCTTAATTAATATTGAATTCACTTCATTTTCAAGAAAAAAAGGTATTCCTCCAACATTTGTCGCAATTACAGGACAGCTATTGGCCATTGCTTCCCAAATAGTTCTTGGAAAACCTTCATTATAGGATGGGATAACGTAAATATCTGCTTCCTTATATATATTATTCAACTCTTCTCCAACAGCTTTTTTACCATGATTAATCAATTTAACATTTTTTTTACTTGCTGCAAGTTGTAACTTATTTTCAAATGTCTTTTCCTTATCTTCATCCCAACCTGCAATATGCAAATTAAAATTATGTTCCCCTGCTTGATTTAAAATTGAAACTGCATCAACTAATTCTAATAATCCTTTTGCAACATCAAATCTACCTGTGTATAATAAATTAACTTCATGCATATTATTACATGTATCTTTTCTTTCATGAAAAGAATTTTGATTCAAAGTAGTTGATTTTACAAGTTTTATATCTTTTACGATTGATTTATATCTATTAAATAAAGCAAATGAATTAACTAGAACAAATTTGTTTTTCAGAGCATTGAATAATCTATTATCATTATGCCACAATAGTAAAGCAATCATTTTATCTCTTAAAGAGCCTTTAGCAAAATTTTGTACCCCTTCGCCATAATCTCCTACAATATAATAAAAAACTTTAGACTCATATTTAGTAATTTCTCCAAAGTACGGTGCCAAAGGGCTTGGAGCCCTAACTAACAAAGCATCACATTTAATTACCTCATCTTTAATTAAATTAATAAATTTATCATGCAAAATAATTCTATGCCATGCTGGTGTTTTTTTCCCTAAACTTACAAGTTTTATTTTATCATTTTCCAAATAAAAATCCTCATTTTCCAAATTTTCATTTTGTTCTTCATGCATAAAAAGAACTAATTCAGATACATTTTCGCATAATGAATTTAAAAACAAACCCAAATAAGAAGGAATGTATATTTTATTATTTTTTATCTGAACTGAGATATGATAATAAAAACCAAGTTTCATATATTTTTTTTATTAATAACAATTGTGCTTATTGACAAAACAATTGATAATAGCACCCATGCAAAAACATTAACAATTGCAGAAATATAATACAAATGAATTGACATTAATAGTACTGATATGTATACTGGTTTCAAATATATAGGAATTCTTTTTTGATAAATAAAAAAGATAACGATGGGTGTAAGCAGAATTAAAACAAAAGGAATAATAAGACAAAGCCCCCCTTCTGCCAAAATTAATATATATGAATTATGGGAACTTTTTTGCAAATTTTTATTTTTAACAAATTTCGCACCTTCAAAATTACCCGAAATAGCTGTATTATCCAAACCAAAATTATTTAACCCAATACCAAATAACATATTTTTTTCAAAAATGGATAGCCCTTTTTCAACCATTGCCTTTCTAAACAGTACAGACCTGTCCTCCTTTGATACATCATCTCCATTATAAAGCATATCATAAACTCTTGGGCTATTATTAAACATATAATCTTTAGTAATATCCAATTGTAACATACAAATAATAAATATAAAAACAAGCACTAATTTAAATGTACTTGAAAAAAAATTATTACTAAGATTTAATGTAATTAAACTGCCGGCAAATATCAATACAGTACCAGCGCGTCTTCCTGCGTATGCATTTGCAATAATCGAAATAAAAGCTAAAATATACCCTAGTTTTTTTTTATTTATACTTTTCAAATGGTAAATACCGATTGGTGTAAAACAAACACACATAAATGAAAATTGATTAGGAGTTACTTTTTGTAAAAAGAAAAGCTCTGGAATTAAAAATTGTATAAAGAAATATACAATTGAAACAACCAGTCCGTACATGATACCTTTTGATATATAAAAATATTTTTTAATAAATAATTCACGATGAGCAACAAATAAAAACAAAAGAAAACTCCAATATATATAATTAGGTAACACTTGCACTGCCCTACTTACAGATTCAGTATCTTTATTAAGTATATTTAGAACTGAAAATATTGCACCAAGCGCAAATAAAACAGGAATAATTTGAATTACACTATTAAATTGTATTAGCTTTCTTTTTTTAGAAATCGTATAAAATAAAAATAAAAGTAAAAATAATAGTACATTTTGACCAATAAGAAGAATTATAGGAAAAGCGGCAAAAAAACCTAAAGAAACAAATATTTGATTATTAATTTTCGAAATGTGTCTATTTTTAGCACTTATAACATTTCTATTAATTTGGTACACCACTTTCTATATTTTATTTTTACGAATATCATTTTCAATTTCTTTATTCCATTCAATCCCTGGTGTTAGTTTCTGAGAGTTGAAGCCATATCTAATTATTCGTTTTAGCCCCAATAAATTCCCTTTAAATTTTTCAAATTGAATTTTATTTAATAGAATAGAATTAAAACCTGTAATTAACAACCTCCAAAACAAATAATAACCAAACATTAAATGTATCAATATATTATTGTGGTTTTTGCTTTTTCCAATAAATTTTGCCAACCATAACCTTGAATAAATTACTCTTGCTTCAAAATCTTTCGCATTAGAAAAATAAGTACTTTTATTTGGAGGATGTCCAACTAAAAAATTATTAATTTTATATACCAATCCTATTCTTGATGCTGTAAAACTAATAAACTTATCCTCACCCATTGCCCACCTTTTTTCAAATATTGAAAGTAAATTACTTGGATACAATTCTTCAATAATAGATTTCCTAAAACTCATAATCGGACCATTTAACACTTCAACATTAGTTGTATTGTTTGCTGAAAAATGATTTTCCTGACCAAATATATTTACTTCACCACTTTTACTTAACGGCACACCAGTTAACAATGAAACAATTTTAAAAAACTTACTTCTATGTTTTTGCTGATTATCATCATATTTTACTTTAGTTCCTACGGCAACAACATTGATATTTTCAAAATATATAAGTTTAATTTTTTCAAATATTTGCAAATCCAATATTGTTATATCATCATCAAAATAACATATAACATCTGAGGTTGAAAAGCAGCTACCTAAATATCTTTGATAAGGTTGATTTTTATGCGAACTTTTTATATAAGTAATATTATCATCATGCTGCAAATAGATATTACTAATTTCAGAACTATCAACAATAATTATTTTATTTGGACAAGGTTTGCAATTTTTAGCTTCTTCACATAATTTAACAACATTTTCCGGTCTATTATATGTAGTAATTATTAAATCAATTTGCATATATAATTATTTTGTATATATATTGACTATGTTATTTAATCATAGTGGTATAATTTTCATTTGACACTTCTTCAAAAACTTGAACATACCGTTCGCATAATACATCTATTGAATATTTTTCTGTAACAGACTTTACTGCATTTCTACCCATTTGCATTCTTAATTCGTCATTCAATGCAAGTATATGTAAATATTTAACAAATTCCTCATCATTCTTACAATGGTAACCATTTATTCCGTGTTCAATTATCATTTCATTTACCCCAACAGGTGATACCAACGCCGGAATGCCAACTGCCATATATTGTACTGCCTTTAATGCACACTTTCCCTTTTCAAATTCACCATCTTTTAGTGGCATTAAGCCAATATCAAACAACTGTAATCCTTCTACCTCTGTTTTACTTGTCCATTCTATAAACTTTGTGTCAACTCCTCTCCAATTCAAATTAGGATTTAAATTAGAAATTACAATAAATTCAAATTCAACTATCTCAGCTAATTTCTGTAATATTTTTTCAAGTAAAGGCAATGCATATACATTCGTATGGTGCGATCCACTCCAACCAATTCGTAATTTCCCTTCTCTTCTTTTTTCTAAGGGCTTATAAAAATCAGTGTTTACTGCCATAGGTATATAAAATTCTTTAAAACCATACGTTTTGTATATATATTCTGACAAAACCGGACTACCGGCGATGACGGCTTTATAATAGGGCAATATTTTATTTAATTTTTCGCCTCTTTGACCCAAATAAATTGCATCATCAATATCAAAGATTAGATTTTTATTTTTTTTAGATAGATAAAATTCAAGCCATAATATTCCAAGATTGGGTACTAAATCTTTATTTGTATAAATAATATCATATTTATGTGCTTTTTCACACATTTTTAAAACTTGAACGATTCGCTTTAAGAGAATAATATATCCTTCTATTATTTTTAAAAATCTACCAGGTGCCTTAAATACATAATTTCTTGGTGGGTCTAATATATTAACATCAACATTTATTCCTCTTGCACGCATTGGTTCTACAAATTGTAAAAATCTAAACCTTGCAGAAGGATCCGAAGAATTACTTACCCAAAACAATACATTCATAATAATATAATTTATTTAAATAACTTATTAACTTTTGCAAGTATTTTATTTGCAGCTAAAACACATGTAGTAACCTTACCACTAAAAACAGAGCAGATATTTTCTCCATGTTCTAATAACAAGGTAGGTCTTGCATCATCAATGTCTTGCTGTGGCAATACAATTTTTGTAGTAATCCAAGATTCCTGATATTCCATTTCATCTAATATAGGGAAATATTGTTTACAATTTTCAATTATTTCTTTTTCAACTATACCATCAAAAATATTCCATTCCGGTTTAGAATAACCTAAATGAGATTGTATTACAGAAAGTTTTACATGAGACAAAATATACTCATCTTTTACAAATCCTCTTGGAACTAAAGAACAAAAAGGACCATCCATAATAGTAATACCAAATGGAGCAATAGATTCCTTGATTTTCAATATCGGCAAAACCAATAATTCATAATTTGCTTTTAAAATTTGTTCATTAAATAACTTCAGCACATCTGTCAATCCACTATATGTAGCATTTACTAAAAAATTACCGTCTAAATTGTAACCATTATTAAGCATTACTTTTATCCTATTATTTGGAAAACGCTCAATATTTTCAATTTGCGCATTACGTAATATCCTAATTGATTTATTTACATTCAAACGTTTTAATATGTCAATTCTTAGTGTATGATAATCAAATACCGGTTCATAAACCTTCCAACACATTTCAAGCAAATCTCTATTTAGTATCGCTTCAGTAGGCCATTCTTCATTTAATTGTATATCCAATTCATCACAAAAAGCAACATACTCTTCAGCAGTTAGTAAACTGCCTTTTTTTGCAACAGCATAATACTTTGTAAAGCTATCATTTATGCAATTACCATAATATTCTTTAAAAGAAGGTAAGCCTTCAAGAGCTTCTTTACCGGTTGCAATACTTCGCGGATAATGATAGCCATAATGTATCCTATTTTGATTTACTAAAGAAGCCTCTTTTAGTATATCATTGTTTTTTTCTATGACAGTTACTTTATAACCATTTTCTGCAAGTACTATTGCACTTGTAAGTCCAAACAAACCGCCTCCTGCAATTATTACATGTTCCTTAATAGCCATATATTAGTCCTCCATTTATATGTAAAATTTGTCCTGTTACTTGCTCTCCTTTTATTAAAAATAATATTCCTTCCGCACACTGTTGTGACGTTGTCAAAGTCTTTGTAAGCGAATTGTTAATGTGCTTTGCCCTAAAATCATTTGTCATACGATTATATACAGGCGAATCTATTATTAAACTTGGCGACATAGCATTTACTCTAATTTTTGGTGCTAAATCCTTTGCTAATGTTCTCACCAAAGCATTTATAGCACCTTTAACCGCTGCATAAGACGGGTCGTAACTTCCTTGATAGGCAGCCGGAGATGAAATAAAAGTAATACTACCACCTTCATTAATTTCATTAGCTATATTCTTTATAAATAATAAGGGACCCATTACATGTATGTTAAACATACTTAGTATATGGGTATAATCACTTTCATTTAAATTTCTTTGTGGTTCTTTGCCGGCAGTAACTATTATATGGTCGAAATTAAAACTGGAATAAAAGTTATCAATGCTTTCGGGCAAAGAAAAATCTAAATACAACATGTTTTCTGATGTATTTTCTAATTTAGAAGTAGTTCCATATATTTCATACTCATCCCCCAGCAACCTATTTAATGCTTTACCAATAGTACCATTAATACCTACTATTAATATTTTCTTCATATTATTTTTGTTTTTCAAAAATTAACTATTTCATTAAATTAATTCCTTTTTATATTTTTAATTATTAAATATATTTTCTTTAGTATTTTACTCGATAAATTTGCCTTCCTATGAAATTTATTCAATTCACCATTCAATCTACTATTTAAGTAATAATACTTATCTGCTTCAGAAATTACAAATTTATCAATATTTGGATAAACATCTTTAATATTTACTGGGATTACATTATTAAAAGGAGAATTATATTGAAGTAAATTTTCAGGGAACACAATCTCTTTAATATTATTATATTTTGCCCAATCTACCATTTTCTCTATTAATAAAATGGTTCTATCAACTGCATTCTCTTTAAAATATAAAACATCATTTAGCTGATATTCTTGATACAACATTCTATCAGCCTTGCACTGAATCATTGAACTTATTGTTTTTTCAATTTGTTCTTTACAAGAAATAAACCATGCGGTGCCATAAAATTGCGGCGAATTAAGATAATCAACTATCGCAACCGGCTTTCCATATAACATTGCTTCAATAACAACAGTGCTTTGTGCTGAAATAACTATATCACATTCCTTTATCAATTCAACCAGTTCATAACTTTCTTTTTCTTTTAATTTATTCTCAACTTGTAAAATGTTCGATAAATTTCTAGCTAAACGCCATGTTACATCTAAATTATTTTGCTTAACTACATATTCTTTTAAATCATGTAATGCTTCTAAAAATGCAACTTTATGTTCTTCACAAAACCAACCTTGTCTAGGCGATGTAACTAGAATATTATACTTTTCTTTACAATTTACTATATTTTTTTCACGCTTATACTGTATAGAATCCTCAATTTCATTTTTTAGTATCGGAAAACCTACTACTTCTACTTTTTCAGCACCACACCAAGAAGATAATATGCGAGCAGTTTGATGACCAATACATGCTATTTTATCACTAAGTATAGGGTGATAATGGGCTGCCCCGCCACTACCTGCATATAAATCACCTTGATATTGTATTAACCAATCAAGAGTACCATCTTGCAACATTAAAGAAGGTATTCCTAACACTTTTGCATCAATAAGTATTTTTGCAACATTGTGCCGCCAATCACTCACAACTATAATTATATCAGGATATGGTAACTCAAATATATAATTTTGGTCGGGCTTTATATATTTGATTTTCACCTTTTCGGATGATTCTAATGGCTTTACAATTTTATGTTCATCATCAATAAAAGCAAATACATTTATCATAAAAATTTCCCTTTAAGAAGATTTTTTGTACTAATACCAGGAAACCCAATTTTTATTGTAAGAATAGCAGTAATTAATATAGCAATAAAACCTATGCATATTTGTAAAACTTCATTTACACAAAAAAATTGAAGTAAAAACAAAATTAAAACAATAGGTAATGGAATTATAAAATTTACTAAATTCCTATAAATATACTTTTTAACAGTTTCAATTTTATTATCATTAAAAATATAACATAAAAAAACTAAATTCATTGGCAATCCCACAATAAAAGTAGATGCTATTACACCATTTATTCCCCATTTAAAATTACAAACTAATATATATGCAACCAATAAATTTAATATCCCTTCGCCAATTGCCAATACTGCTAATTGCTTTGTTAATAAACTTGATGATAAATATGCTCTAAATGGCAATTTCCATGCATGATATATAAGATTCATATACATACCAAAATTCAGAAGTGTACCACCATATTTATCTGCTCCTACCCAAAGCCCAACAAAATACTTATTTACTAATATAGCAGCAGCACCTATAATTGTACTCAGTAAAATAGAAATAATAGATAATTTTTTAAACTTATCAAAAGCCTCTTGCTCACCATTATTAGCTAGCAGTTTACCAAAATACGGCCGATAATTATTAGTTAGTTGATTTATAAATTGCTTTACAAAATCATATAATTTTCTACTAACTGTTAAAATGGCTATTGCTGCAGTACCTATAAGTTTACCAGTTACTACATTATCAATTCTTTCTATTAAAAAAATTGCAATAGAACCAATTGCGAACCATATAGATACAGGTAATACTTCTTTTAATATGGGTAATGAAAAATTTGATATGCTAATTTTTATATTATTATCTAATTTCTTAATTCTAATAATACATTGAATAAGATTTATTAAACTACTTAGAATTGTAACAAAAATTAAAAACAAAATTCCATTTACGTGAATAAAAAAATGTAAAAAACCAAATATTGCAATCAGTCGTATTGAAAGTGCAATGATTTTTAGAATACTGTCTGATGCAATTTTCCTACGTGCATATAATATGTTTGAATAACTTTTTGCTATCATAGAAATTACTAAACCTAATGCAGCTAACATCAATGATACTGTTAATGTATTTCCTTGAAAATGAATATCTTTTGAATTAAAAATAATACTAGGATAAAATGAAATAATACACCCTAATAAACCAGCTATTAATGCCAATAATACTTGTGGGTAAAATAATGTAGAAACAATTTTACTAATTCGGCTATAATTATCTGTCTCACGCGACAAAAATGCTAACATACCACCAGTAAAACCGAAATCTAGAACTTCAAATATTGCTAATGTCTCTATAATTAAAATATATACACCGTATTCTTCATTATTTAAAAATTTAAATATGTACTTAACAACAAAAATACTTGATAAATAGGTAAGTAATGTATATAAGTAACTTAATATTAATGCTGACTTATAACTTTCTGATAATTTAAAAAATTTCATGCGTTATTACTAAAGTAAAGTTATACGTATTTGGCAATTGTTAAAATATACTTCCACCAAAATTGAATGAATTTATATATTTGACACCTAAATTATTCAATTCTATATTATTATAACCATAAAAGAAAATTCCATTTGTTTCCGCTGCCTCAAAATCATTAATAGAATCTCCTATCAAACAAAAATCAGAAGCTGGTAAATGGTGATTGCTAACAATAGTCTTTACTAGTTCTTTCTTAGGCGTAGGGCTGCCACTAATTGTTTTAAAATATTTTGCTATTCCTATTGCATTACAAATAATATTTAATTCCATACCATCTGATCCTGATACAATATGCATTTCAAATTTCTCATAATTGTTTTTTACGAAATTGACAGAATTTTCAATTAACAGTTTTTCATCCTGCAATAATTGTAACATTATATTTGAAAACTGTTGTGCCAATACATTTATTTGTCCTTCTGTAACATTTTCATTTCGTATATTTTCGAAAAAATACCTAAACTTTACATACCTTGATAACCCTCCATTCATCCGATGAAATAACATTAATTCATCTATTTGCTCTTTAGGATAATTTGATAATACTTGTTCAAACCCTAAATCTCTTACAGCATTAGAATTCATTAGAACACCGTCAAAATCCCAAAGTATTACTTTATTTTTATCTAGCATAGGTATTAAATACTTTGTCTGAATTTAGATATTCTATAATAATTGGTATATCATTTGGTGTATCTAAACTAATACATTTGTCATTTACCAATTGGCAAACTATCTTATAACAATTTTCTATAAGTCTTAAATGCTCATGGTCTTCAATTTTTTCAAGAGGAGACTTTTCCATTTTTCGATAGGCATCAATTACTTCCGGCTTAAAAGTCATTAAATGATACGCTTTTAATCTATAATCTACAGGGTTTCTAGCACTTGATGGTATATCGTTTCGAGAAATATACATTACTTCATTTTTGCAATTTAATACAATTTTAAAATCCGAGGGGGAATTTTCTCTAGTAAAAGGAACCGCTAATATGGATGCATCTGCATTCGGGGAATTCAATAAAGTATTAATACTAATATCTATTGAATCCGGATTTAAAAGTATTTCATCGCCATTAATAAGTGTATAATAATCATATTGATATTTATCCATTACTTCTGCCATTCTTTCTGTGCCATTTTTGTGATACAAAGATGTCAACATTGCCTTTCCACCATTTTTTTCCACTAAATCAACTATTAATGAAGAATCTGTAGCAACAATTAAATCATCCAGCAATTTGGCTTGTTGGGCTCTTTTTAAAACATGTATTATTAACGGTATTCCTAATACCATTTCCATTGGTTTATTTGGCAACCTACTAGATGCTAATCTGGAAGGTATAATACCTAAAATTTTAGACATAAACTATAAATATGAATATATTGATTCGGGGATAAGCTCATTATATATTGTAGGTGTTAAAGAAACCAGCTGTTTATTTGTTGATTTTTTAAATGCTTGAAACAAACTTTCATTCTCATTTAATAAATCTATTTCCCTTTGGTTTAAATTTTGACCGGCATAACCATCATATCCGGCAAAATATATTTGTTCCGCTCCTAATTCTATACAGCATTCCAAAGCTATTGCGGTATGTGTATCATTCAAATTATCTGTAAATGTAACTTTTATTAATTCGAAAACTTTTTCTGATATAATTTTTGGTACATACGTACCCATTTTTCTTGGATATGCCGGTAAAATACATTGTCCATTAAAATTACCAAGATCACTAAATATTTTTTCTAATCTATTCCCTTCATTTCCTACCAAACAAAAGTATTGATTTACATTTAATGCTTTATAAATTAAGGCATGACGAGAACTTGCATGAATCATACAAATATTTTCACTAGTTGAAACCATTTGTTTTATAGCCTCTTGGTGTTCAACGGCTGAATGCCCACCACCTATAATAATAACTTTTTTATACTTTTTATCCTGGCTAAAAACAGGAAACTGTTCATTATCTTTTACTTTATCTTTCTGGTTATTTAATGCTCTTAAAATGCTATTTATAGAATAAAATCTTTTTGTAATCCACTCCATCACATCTTTTTGTGGTAAAGAATTAGCACCCGATACCATATATGGCAAGTTTGTACCCCAGCCGTATTCTAACTGTAATTTAGAAAAAGAAGCAGTAACGTCTGCTAATGCATTAAAATCTATAGTTAATCCATCTCTAGCATTTAAAGCAGTAAGCAACAATTCAGTTTTTAGATTACCTGCCCCTCTACCCATTCCGGTAATTGTAG
Organism: uncultured Bacteroidota bacterium; assembly: GCA_903916555.1. Taxonomy (GTDB): domain Bacteria; phylum Bacteroidota; class Bacteroidia; order Chitinophagales; family Chitinophagaceae; genus CAIYTT01. Next base: position 1,247 of record CAIWXG010000436.1, on the reverse strand, counting down.
CATCAATCATTTCGGCACCGCAATCTATTGCTGTAAGACTATTTATTAATGCTAATTCCAGATTATTGTGCCCATGAAAGCCAATAGGAACAGTAGTTTGGCTTCTTACAATCTCAAAAGTTTCTTTTACTTGTTCGGGATATATTCCACCATAAGAATCTACCATATAAAATATATCAGCAACACCATTTATGTGTTTTAACTCACTTAAAAACTGGTTTTGCCCTTTCCATTTAGACATGTACATAACATTAAAACCAATTTCGAAACCCATTGATTTTATCTTTTCTGCTAATACAATTGCCCTATCCAAATTTTGTGGGTCAATAGCAAGCCTTACCATCGTAATTATTTCTTTACAAGGCGAAAGCAAAGCATCTATATGTTCAATTTTAATGTCTTTTTCATTTAAAATTATTACAAGTTTTTTATTGCTTGTTTTTTTTATACTTTCAAGTACATATATTGGGCAATAATAATATTCACCATAATAATTTTTAAGCTTCGGACTACGGTATCCTACTTCTAAATATTCTATCGGAAGATTGTTTAATGACTCTAAATATATTTTTACCAAATCTTTATTAAAATCCCAATTAGTATAGTATCCACCATCTCTTATTGTGCAATCAAGTATTTTCATCTACTTTTTTTTAATTTTTTTAAAAAATTTTTAAACTTATTATTTGTCGCTTCCTCTATATAGTAAGAATTATTATTTTTATAACCATATCCATATCCGTATCCGTATGCATACCCATAAGAACTGCCATTATCCATTTTTATATCATTTATTACGATTCCTATTTTATTTATTTTTTTCTGAGTATATAAATTATCAACAATTTTCAATTGTTCTTTTTCTGTAAACATATTTCTTACAACATACAATGATAAATCTGCGTACTTATTTGCTAATTGTGCATCTGTTACAAAACCTATTGGTGGTGTATCAATAATAATATAATCATACTTTGTTCTCAATATTTTAAAAAGTTCTTCTGTTTTATTTAATAAAATTAATTCAGCCGGGTTGGGTGGAACAGGACCTGATGGTATAATAAATAAACTGTCTAAAACACCGGAAGGTTGTATAATTTGAGATAATTCTGCTTGTCCAATTGCATAATTAGAGAATCCAATACTGTTATCCAAACCAAGAGTTTTAGAAATTTTTGGCTTTCTCAAATCTAATTCCAATATAATTACTTTTTTACCTGAAATAGCTAAACTACATCCTAAATTTG
>CAIWXG010000435.1 GCA_903916555.1 uncultured Bacteroidota bacterium | reverse complement strand
TTAAAACCTGACTGATAATCGGCTGTCCGACTAATTTTATTTCCGTAACTTTACCCATGTTGAATTTTAATTGTCGAAAATCAAAATTACAACATTATCGGGGGTAGAAATACCCCTGTTTTTTTAGTCGGTTAGTAGTGATTGTTTTTATGTTTTAACTTATTATTGGTGTTTTAAAGTTTTAATTATTATTTTTGTTTTCTAAAATTCAATTCCGTGAGTAAAAGCCAAACTGCTAAATATATTTTTCTGGTTGATGACGAACCGATTCAAAATGAAATGTTGAAAGATTACCTTTCTGAAAATTTTGATTATACTATTAAAGTATATGATAATGGTGAAGGAGCTATTAAAGATTTAGCACTTAGTCCGGAAATTATTGTACTCGATTTTCATTTAAATGCACATTTGCAAACTGCACAAAATGGAATTCAGGTATTACAGGCTATCAAACAAGCCCAACCGGCAACAAAGGTAATTATGCTATCGGGACAAGATAAGCTGGAGGTAGCTGTTGATAGTATGAAATTTGGTGCTTATGATTATGTTGTAAAAGGTGAAACAGCTTTTTCCAGAATGGGCAATATTATTACAAATATTAATGAATTACTCTTGATTAAAGACGAAAGTAAAACACTAAAAAAAGTTATACTTTTTTTATCTATATTAGTATTAGCTATTGTTTGTTTATACATATATATGTTTGCCATGGGGCATTAATTTGCCTTTTTCTACAATGATAATTTATTACATATTATTATTTGTAATATTATTATTTATATAGTGTTCCAGCTAAGATTTTCTCAAAAAAATTTATACATAAATAAGATTGCAAATTCTTTAGCATAATTAATATGCTTATTTTTGCCACAGATTCAAAAGTAAAATATGACTATAAAAAATGTAATTAGACGCACATTTATTGCTGTTGCAATAATTTTAGGCTTGGTTTTATTAACAGCTATTTTAATACCTGTTTTTTTTAAAGATAAGATTTTTGCAATTGTAAAAAAAGAAATGAATGATAATTTGAATGCTACTTCAGATTTTAAAGATATAAATCTTTCATTGTTTCGTCATTTTCCAAATCTTACGGTAAGTATAGAAAACTTACAAATTATTGGTAAAGAGTCTTTTAGCAGCGATACTTTAATATCAGCAAAAAGCATAGATGTTTCAGTAGATATAATGGCGGCTATTGGTGGCAAATACGAAATATTGAATATAGGTCTTATAACACCACGTATTCATGCTATTGTGCATGCCAATGGAGCTGCAAACTGGAATATTACAAAACCTGATACTGCAAAAAAGGCAAATACACCCACAGAAACAAAACCTTTTGAATTAAAATTAAGAAAATATGAAATAGAAAATGCTTATATAGAGTACCGAGATGAACAAGGAAAAATGGCAACTATTATTGAGAATTTATCTCATAAAGGCTCCGGAGATTTTACAAGCGAAATATTTACACTTAAAACACAAACAACTATTGATGCATTTACTTTTTTTATGGGCAATGTGCCATATATAAACAAAGTTAATACAAAAATTGATATAGACTTAGATATTAATAGTAAAACAAGTAAGTATAGTTTTAATACCGAAAAAATTCAGTTGAATGGACTAAAATTAACAACAAAAGGATTTGTACAAATGCCGGATACTACCAATATGATTATGGATATACAATTCAATACGCCATCAAATGATTTTAAAGATATATTGTCTTTAGTGCCGGGCATGTATCAAAATAGTTTTAAAGATATAAAAACAAGTGGAAAATTAACACTCAGCGGATTTGTAAAAGGTACATACAATAAGAAACAAATGCCTGCATTCAGTTTAAATTTAGGCATTCAAGATGCTTCTTTTCAATTCCCGCTTTTACCACAAAAAGTATCCGATATTCAAGTTAAGTTAGCTATTGATAACCCTGACGGTGTAATTGACCATACAGTAGTAAATTTAGAAAAAGCACATTTAGTTTTAGGTGCAGAGCCATTTGATTTTCGTTTAGTACTTAAAAATCCGATTTCAGACCAGTTAATTGATGCGAGTGCAAAAGGAAAAGTTGATTTGGCACAAGTAAAAACTTTTGTAAAACTTGATGATGGTACAAAAATGGCAGGTATAATAAGTGCTAATGTAACTATAAAAGGCTCTGGTGCTGCTGCACAAAAAAAGGAGTTTGATAAAATTGATGCATCCGGTACAATACAAATGGATAATCTTGTATATGCATCTAAAGATTATCCGGCAGGTGTAAATATTAATAGCTTATTACTTACATTTAATCCTAAAAATGTTTCTGTTATAAATTTAAAAGGTGAATTTAACGATACTAAATTTAGTGGCGATGGCAGTATTAATAATATGTTGGGCTACTATTTACATAATGAAGCTTTAGAAGGTGTTTTTCATTTTAATGCTGATAAAATTGATGCTAATAAATGGATGGGGACTTCATCAACTACAACAAAGGATACAAGTAAACCGGCAACTGCTCCTTTTGCTGTACCTAATAATTTAAATATTTCTTTAGTTGCAGAGGTGGGCTCTATAATATACGATAAACTGAATATGACAAATATTAAAGGTGGATTAAGTATTAAGGATGAAGCAGCAAACTTGGAAAATATATCGGCTAATGCTCTTGATGGTACTATAAAAATGTCCGGTTTCTATAGTACAAAAGCTAATAAAATGAAACCTGATATTAAATTTGATTATAGTTTACAAAGTGTAGATATTCAAAAAATGTATAGTTCGTTTAGTATGGTGCAAAAAATGATGCCTGCTGCTAAGTATGTAAATGGAAAATTAAATACGGAGCTTGGTTTTACCGGAAAATTAAAGCCTGATATGACGCCTGATATGAATACGCTTACAGGTAAAGGAAATTTACTTATTCTAAATGGTAATTTGTCAAATTTCCCTATAACAGACCAGCTTGCAGATAAATTAAAATTATCTCAGTTTAAAACAATAGCATTAAATGATACTAAAATATTTTTCTCGTTTGAGAATGGTAGGGTAACCGTGCAGCCTTATAAAATGAAAATGAGTGGAATAGATGCTGAAATTGCAGGTAGTCATGGCTTCGACCAAACAATTGATTGTACAAAATACTACAAGTTCTAATGTGGTTGAGTTACCTAAAGTGATGACTGGAGCCGAAATACTTAGTTTTCAAGACTTGGTAAGGAGAG
>CAIWXG010000434.1 GCA_903916555.1 uncultured Bacteroidota bacterium | reverse complement strand
GACATTGTTGAAATGTCCAAAAGCATTTTTAAACTCAAAATAAATGACAAATGGACTATTTCCGAAATGTCACTTAAAACTACTGCACTATTCAATAAAATAAAAATAGACTACCTAAATTGAGCGGAGTTAGGGTTTAAAATTACACTTCCAAAATAAATTTATAATCCTAATAATTTTATTACTGGGTCTTCGCCAAACAGCAAATAGGTTGGGTTTTCTATTAATTCTTTTATTCTAACTAAGAAGCTAACACTTTCTCTTCCGTCAATAATTCTGTGGTCATAGCTTAAAGCTACATACATCATTTGTCGTATTTCTATTTTTCCATTTATTACTATTGGTCTTTCTTGTATTTTATGCATGCCTAATATTGCAGACTGAGGAATATTTATAATAGGTGTTGACATTAATGAACCGAATACGCCACCATTTGTTATGGTAAATGTACCCCCTGACATTTCATCAGGGCTCAACTTATTTTCTCTTGCTTTTTTAGCAAGTTCGGCAACTTTTTGTTCTATTTCATGCATTGCTAAGGTTTCTGCGTTTCTAATTACGGGTACTACTAAACCCTTTGGTGCAGAAACTGCCACAGATATATCACAATACTCATGATATATAATTGTTTCTCCATCTAAATAGGCATTTACAGATTTCCATTCAAGCAATGCAGTACAACATGCTTTTACAAAAAATGACATAAAACCTAAGCCTATACCATTTACTTCTTTAAATTTATCTTTGTATTGCTTTCTTATTTCTAATATAGCCGTCATATCTACCTCATTAAAGGTAGTTAACATTGCAGTAGTATTTTTAGCTTCTACTAATCTGCGTGAAATTGTTTTACGCAAATTACTCATATTCTCATTCCTACTTTTCCTATTTGGGTTTTCGGTAGTAGCATTTTTTTTATCATCTGTTTTTTCTATTTCTACAACAGCATTCAAAACATCATTTTTTAATATTTTTCCTAAACTACCACTACCATTTATTTCTATTGGGTTTAAATGTTTCTCTGCCATAATAGCTTGGGCTACAGGTGTTGCTTTAACTTCTTGTTCAGCAACATTTATAACCGGCAAATCTTGTTTTTCTATTGATGGTGATGTTTTAATAGTCTCTGTTTCTCCTTGTTTTATTGCGGTTTCATCTATTCTACAAGCTACATCGCCTATTTGTAATACATCGCCTTCCTTTGCTATTATAGATAGGATTCCTGCCTTTTCTGCATTCAATTCAAAAGTTGCTTTTTCCGACTCAAATTCACATAATGCTTCATCTCTGTTCACATAATTTCCGTTACCTTTAATCCATTTTATAAGAGTAACTTCTGTAATTGATTCACCTACGGGAGGTACTTTTAAGTCGATCATTGATAAGATTTTTATTGTATAAAATAGGTAAAAGTACCACAGCAATAGTTATCTATCAAAAAAATATAAAAATAGTACCTGATAAATTCAGATAATTCTATTGGCTTATTTAAAAAAATTACAAATTAGTTTTTGTAAAAACAAAAGGTAATAAACTTGCAGCATTATCAATAACTATTACTTGTCCGTTGGGGCTACACAAAAAGAGGGCTATCGGTGTTTGTTGTTCGGTTTGTACTTCCATTATTACTTGCCTGCAAAAACCACAGGGTGCAAGTGGTTTATCAATAGCTTTTTTACTATTATAAATTACGGCTATTGCAAGTACTTTTAGTTTTGTATTATTAAAATTTAATTTTGCCAATGCGGCTCTTTCTGCACAAATACCTGCAGGATAAGAAGCGTTTTCTTGGTTTGCACCTGTAATTACAGTTCCATCAGAAAGTAATATTGCAGCACCCACTTTAAAATTTGAATAAGGTGCATAAGCCAATAAACAAGCATCATTTGCTGCCACCGATAAGTTCTGTATTATTGGTGGTAACTGAGAAATAGTTGTTTCCTGATAATTAAATCTAAATTCACTCATTTATATGATATTAAATGTTGATATAAATTTATTTTTTTTATTTAATAATATTAATTCCTATTTTACAAAAAACGATTCCTAATATTACACTTAATCCTGTATAAGATAATGCAAAAATGGGTGTTTCTTTTTGAAATAGATTAATATTATCTAAAGAGAAGGTTGAAAATGTTGTAAAACCACCACAGATACCGACTGCTAATAGCGACCAACCCCAATCCTGTATCCAATTTTGTTTTAAAGATAAGCCAAATAAAACACCTATAATAAACGAACCCAATATATTAATTGTGAAGGTAGAAAGCGGAAAATTTGAAAAGGAGTTAGGCAAATTAATATTTTTCATTAAAACATTAATACCATACCTAGCCATACTACCAATTGCACCACCTAAACCTACTAATAAAAAATTTTGCACCATTTAGTAACTCCTCTTTTATAAGGCATAATTTACAAATAGAATTTGCAAGGGTAAACTAAAATCGAAAAAGGAAAACATTCAATAAAGAATTATTTTTCAAATACTAGATTTAAAAAAATAGTCGTTTGTTTCTGATTTTCTAAATTAAATACAGAATTTTAGCAATAAATTAAAAAAACTAAGGTGTTTATATTTTCCAATCATCAACACCGGCAGAGTCGTTATTTATTTCATTATCCATTGAAGCAACCATACCTTCTTCGTTCTCTTGGTCGTGATTAAAGGCATCAAAATCGAAATCAGGCATTAATTCTGTTTTTACAAAATTAATAGTTTCAGAGAGTGCAATAAGAAATTTATTGAAATCTTCTTTATAAATAAACATTTTATGTCTATCGTATCCATTATCGTCAAAACGTTTTTTGCTTTCAGTTATTGTAATGAAATAATCATTACCCCTAGTAGAACGTACATCAAAGAAATAGGTTCTTCTTTTACCTGCTTTTATACGTTTGCTAAATAAGCTTTCATTACGGTTCTCGCCTCTATTTTCAGCGAAATTTTTATTTTCGTACGCCACTATTCTAAAATTTTATGAAAAAGATGTCGCAAATATAATTAAAGAATATTAGCAAGCAAAAGATTTTATGCCTTGTTAAGGTTTTATTTTAAATAAGTTTTTCAACTTGCAATTTTTATTTCAGAAATTACAATAGATGTTCCTATTTGTTTTTTTTATCAATTAATATTGTTATCGTTTTGGGCTCGGAAAGTTGACTTGTAATGCCATTTAAGGTAATTGCCTGCAATGTAAAATGATATATGGATGACTT
>CAIWXG010000433.1 GCA_903916555.1 uncultured Bacteroidota bacterium | reverse complement strand
GGATTATGGTCCCAATCTGCCGGGTAATGAAGTTTTTTATCAGGGTAAAATGGAGGGTCAAAAAATTGAAATAGGCTGTCTTTGTCTGTTGTAAGCATTTTGTAAAAGGGTTCCATAGAGCTTCTAACATTAAAATCGCCCATATTAATAAAGTTAGGTAATTGTTTAAAATGTTTTTTTATTCCTTCCATCTCACCTTTTATCTGTTTGGCTCTTACTTCTTCATACTCATCTCCAGACTTGTCGTGATTCAGTGTTATATATAAGAAGGTAGTGTCATGCGTTTTTGCCAGAAAGCGGTCATTATAGTAAAGCTTATAGGTATTAAAATCGGTAATATTTATATAAGATGAAATTATATTTTGAAAGGATAATTTACTTTTATCATAAAATAATAGACACATATTATTTGTTTGGGCATTGTTAGAAAAAGTGCAATAAGCATATCTACCCGGAAATGCTTTATTTAAAGCATTTTCTAAAATTGAATCAGCAAACCCGAAAGGAGCCGTTCCGAATTGGTCATCCGGTGTTTGTTTTATTGCACCAGATTTTACTAATGCTAAGATATTCGGATTTGCATATTTCACAATTGTTTCTAAGTATTTATGATATTCGTTATTGTTACCTTGGCAACCGCTACCATAATACAAAACATTATAAGTCATTAATGTTAGTGTATCTTTTTGTGCAAATACGTTTTTTGTACTTAATAATATTAAAATTAAAATAAGGATAATTTGTATTTTTTTTAGCATTACAATGAATTCTATAAGATGAAAATTTTGTGCAATATACACCTCTCTTTTTTAATTTATTATTAAGAATAGGGTAAGTTTAAAATAAGCTTCAAATGGTAATTTCATGAATAATATGCAATAATTATAAATATTTATAGTATGTTCTAAATTAATACAAAGGTAACAATTTGGTAATATTGGAATACTATGTTTGCAACTTTTACTTAGGATAATGTATGTGCATTATGTAAAAATATATTTGTACTTCATTAATTGACAGAAAGAAACATAAATTACATTAATCATTTTTTTATTCTATTTTTAATAAATGTATAGTAAGTTTAAAATTCATCATATTTATTTATTGCAAATTTTTTTAGTTTTTATTGTAGTTATTTTACTATCATTTAAACCGAATAAAGAGCAAATATTAAAGTATAACAGTAATGTATATTTAAAAAATATTCCAGAACCGTCAGATATTGTCTATGATTCGCAAAGTAACCATTTTTATATAGTTAGCGACCATGGTAAGTTATTTGAATGTGCTAACGATGGTAAGATAATTCGCAAAGCACAAAAAGAAGGTTTGGATTTTGAAGGTGTAGAAGTAAAAGACAGTTTCATCTATGTATCTGATGAAACACCTAGAAAAGTGTATCAGTACCGTAAATCAGACCTTTCGTTGGTAAAAATATTTTCTGTAAAATGTGGTGGTGCATTAAACAAAGCCTATGAATCTATTACCTATAACTATACAAAAAACTGTTTTGTAATGATAAGTCAGCAACCTGCAATTATTGTAGAATATGATGAACAGTTTAATGAAATAAGCAGAAAAAAATTCAATATAGGTAGAGATATTTCAGCAGCAAGATGGTATAATGGAAAATTTTACATTATAAGCAGTAAAGATGCCTGTCTATATGTTTGCGAAGCTACTAAATATGATGTACAACAATATTATAAAATTAATGTAATTAATGCTGAAGGGCTTGCATTTGATGCAAACGGAAAAATGCTCATAACATCAGACGATTTACAACGCTTGTATTTTTTTAATCAATTACCAAATATAAAACAATAAATGAAAAAACTATTATTTTTAGCAATTGCAACAATTGCAATTACAAACTTGTGTAATGCACAGTTCTCGGAATTTCAACGAAGTGATTCCAGTACAAGTGGTTTCACATTCAGTTCAGAAAATAACACCATGCAAATAGGCGGTAGAGTATCCGGCTATTATGAAAACAGATTTTTAAAAACCGGCTACACCAATTTAAGCCATAACGGTTGGGCTGTTAAAGATGCAGATTTAGATTTATTAGGTAAAACAAATAATCATTTTGTATATGAATTTCATATTAGCTTAGTTGATATAATTGCGGCTGCTGCAACACAAAATACTGCTAATCCTGCAAATCCGGGTTTTAAAGCAGCTTATATCTCTTATGAAGGCTGGAAAGTTCATGTGAAATTTGGTTATGATAAACTTCCTTTTTCGCAAGGTTCTATAAGCGATGTTTATGCTACACCTATGTGGAGTCATGCAAATCTTTATGGTGGAGACTTGTTTTCACGCAGAGATTTCGGTCTTACTTTTAACACTCGTTTATTACATAATCATATTAATTTATATGGTGGTGCTTATTCGGGTATGGGCGAAAATTTTTATGAATATGGTAATGATGCAAGTGGCACATTCGAATATATAGGTAGGATAGAATATTGTTTTCCCGGCAAAATGAAATATCATCCTTTAGATGAAGAAAATACACAGAAACCTACTTTTAGAATAGCAGCAAATATTAGGTATGAAGATAAAACACAACCTACCGGACAAACTATTGGTGTTGATGCACCGGGTGCTTATGGACTAAGAATTATAAATGGAAAAAGAATGGTATATGGAGGTGATTTTATAGCTAAATATAAAGGTTTTTCTTATTTATTTGAAACTGATTTAATGAAACTTACCCCGGCAAATGCAACTGACCCATTATTTGAGGGTACATCAAATGCTGTAAATGGTGGTTATATAAAAGCCGGTGGATTTGTAACGGGTTTAAATTATAATTCAGACAAATTACGTTCAACTTTTTCCGTAAATTATGAAGATTTTAAAACTGACGACCTTACTGTTAGCGAACAATCTTGGTTGTATTTTGGTTATGCTTATAAAGTTAGTGGATATAATTCGGTACTAAAAGCGGAGTATTATATACCAACTAAAGAAGCTACCTTAACAAATCCGTTAAAGTATTCAGGTCAAATTCGTATTGGTTATCAAATTGTATTTTAATTATTCTATTTCTTAATTTAAAAAAAACATTTTTATGAAAAAATATATTTTTCCAATTATTATTGCAACAATTACTTTCGCATCGTGTATCAAAGACAGAGGCGTAACTGCATCGGGTCCGATTATTGTACAAACAGGTGGTGATTCACTTATCCATTACTGGAACTGCAATGCATCAGCAGATTCCAATTTAACGAATAATATCCGTTTTACAACAAAATCAATTATAGCGGGTGCTACTTGGACTTATGGTGGTGCATATTATGATACAGTGCAACCGGGTACAAATATTAATGCTGTTGGTGCCGATTCTTTGTTAACTACCGGCAATGGGGCATTACGTTTACGTAATCCTGCAAGTGGTCCATTCACACTTAGCTTACCTACAACAGGATATAAAAATATTGTTCTTAAATTTGCAGAAGAACGTACAAGCAAAGGAGCATCAACAAATACAGTTACTTACACAGTAGATGGTACAAATTATATAAGTACAGCAGTTGCCGCAATACAGACATATACTGTGGATACAGTTTTCGGGTTGCATAGTTTTGACTTTACTTCGGATGCAATGGTTAATAATAATCCTAATTTTAAAGTACGCATCAGTTTTGGACCCGGAGCTACAAATACAACCGGCAACGACCGATTTGATAACATTACTGTTTATGGAGTAAAACAATAATATATTGAAACTATTCAATAGTCCATTTTTTAAAAGTAAGGCATGCATTTTAGTGTGTGCCTTACTTTCATTTTATACATTACATGCCCAAGACACCTTGCATGTAATGACTTATAATGTGTTATATTATGGCGATTCCCCCACCTGTCAAGGAAACCATTCGGCTTATCATACTTATTTAAAAACAATTGTAGCTTCTACAAAACCTGACATATTAGGCATGGAAAAAATGGCTGCTATACCTGTATTTTCAGGAGACCATTCAGGTACTGCTCCAATAGGTTTTGCAGATTCTGTATTACAATTTGCACTTAATGCAGCTTTCCCCTCAACTTATGCTTATTGTACTTTTACTAATTCTGCAGGAGCAGATAATATATCTGTTTTGTTTTATAATAAGAATAAATTAGGTTTCCATTCTATTACATCTACCTATACTAATATTACCGATTTTAATACCTACAAACTATATTATAAAGATACATCAATTACAACAACACACGATACATTATTTCTATACGTTACACTCAATCATACTCAATCCGGCACGGGTTCGAGTAATGAAGCAATAAGAGAAACTCAAATTTCGGGCGAAATGATGCAAATAGCTACTCATTTCAGTCGTTTGCCTAATATGTTGAACATGGGTGATTTTAATACACACCATTCTATTGAAGCATGTTATCAACAATTAGTAGCACCAAGCGATACCAATTATTTATTTTACGACCCTCCTTTTTATCCTGATGCTCATGCATCTTATCCGGCAGATTGGGATAGCTACCCATCTGAATATTCAAATTTTCTTACCACATCCACAAGGCTAAGTAGTAGTATTCCAAATTCTTGCGGCACAAATGGTGGTGCTAAATCTTGGTACGATCATATTTTTATATCTCCATCAATACTTAAAAATACAAATCATATCTATTATATTCCAAATTCTTATAGAACAATTGGCAATGACGGTGATAGAATGGGGATTTCTATAAATGATGTACCAACTAATAGTTCTGAATCATCAAGTGTTATTGAAGCCCTATTTCAGATGTCTAATAAATATCCGGTAATGATAGATTTATTAGTAAATTCAACTAAAGTAAGCGTAAAAAAACAAAATGAAGAAGCTGGCAATTTTAGAATTTCAAATCCTGTTTTTGATGAAAAATTACAAATAAATATTCCACAAGAGTATATGTATAAAGAAATAAAATTATTTATTAATTCATTTATTATTAAATTAAGTATCCATAATTGTAATTATTTTGGTATATAAGGAAGATGACTTTGATTTATATACTATATCTATGGTAT
>CAIWXG010000432.1 GCA_903916555.1 uncultured Bacteroidota bacterium | reverse complement strand
CCTATGCATTATAATAACACCATTAGAAACATTTACAATACCGCCTTCGGCATTCACACATTCGCCAAAAAACATTGCTTTAAAATAGGCTGTATCATTTTGTATTACATAGATGCCACCTGAATTTTTAATACCATTATACGACCAATACATATTTGCAGCACTCGTGTTTAAACTATCTTCAAATAAAAAGTATTGACCTGTATTTTGATAACCCATTTGATAAACATTATCTGCATACGTATTAGCTAATGATAGTGATATTGCTTTTTTACCGCTTTGATTACCATTAATAATTAAATAAGTACCTGAAATTGAATAGTTTACCGAAGATGGGTCAGCAACCCAACCTACACCATCAATATTGGCTGTAAAGCTTCCTGTTAAAGAACCATTAAATCCCCAATTGAAATAATTGGAATTTAAAGAACCGGAAACAAAAGTATTACTTAATTTACTTGATGGATTAGGATTGTAATCTGCCGAACTGCAAGAAGAAAACAAACTAATGCAGGAAGCAAAAAATACTAAAGAATAAAATACTTTTTTCATAAAATCGTTTATGTTTGTAAAGATACTTATCTTTAATAAAGTACAAAAAAAAATCAATACATTTTCTACTTTTTATTTTTTATGGCAAAAAAAATAGTACTTTTAGTTTATATTTTATTTGTTATTTCATTTACAACTAATGGGCAAGTATTTTTTGGACAGGTCTTTGATGCCAATACAAAAGAAGAAATTCCTTTTGCTACTATAAAATTAGGTACAAGTAATAGTGGTTTTATTGCAGACTTATATGGAAAATTTAAAATAGAGGAAAGTGGCTTATTAAATAATTTTTCTATAGAGGTTTCTGCTTTAGGCTATCAATCAAAAAAAGTAAATATTTCAGCAAATGGTATTGAAATATTCTTACAACCTAAAGAAATAATTTTGTCAGATATTATTATAAGACCACAATATGACAAAATAAGAAGAATTCTGAAAAATGCAATAACAAATAAAGATACCAATAATCCCGATAAATATAATCAATATCAATGTAATGTTTACTACAAACTAATTGCCGATGCAACAATTCCCAGTAGTAAAAAAGCAATACAAGATACTCAAATAAATAAATTTAATAAATTCATTGAAAATCAACATCTGCTCATTTCCGAAACATATAGTAAAAGAACATGGCAAAGTCCTAAAAAATTGCAAGAAGATATTTTAGCTACAAGAATTTCAGGTTTACAAAAATCTAAATTTATTAATTTAATTACTGATGTTTTGCCTTTTCATTCTTATAGTAATTATATTACATTTTATGGTAAAGACTACCATAACCCGGTAAGTAATGGTGCTGATAAATATTATAAGTTTAATTTAAGTGATGAACTTTTATTTGGCAATGATACTGTATGGATAATTAGTTTTAAACCTAAACATAACATCAATGATGCATTAAAAGGTAAAGTTTATATTAATTCTGATGGATATGCTATTTCAAGCTTTGTTGCCACCGTTAACGATACGATGTTACATTTGACTGCAAAAATTGAACAGGAATATGCAAAAAAATATTATAATGAACAAACAAATAAGTGGTTTCCATTGCAATTAAATTATATAATTGACTGGGAACAGAAATCTGATAAAAAAACAATTCAATTACACATGAAGGGCAATTCCAGAATAGATTCTGTAAAATGGCAACTCGATTCTAATTTTAAATTTGATAATGCACATACTGTAAGAATGGCAGACGATGTAGATAATATAAAGGCAGAGGCATGGTCAAAATATAGGCCTGATACCTTGAATACAAAAGAGGCCCGAACCTATAAATTTATAGACAGCTTAGGTATTAAAATCAATTTAGATAAAAAAATTGAACTTGTATCAAAATTGCCAAGTGGCTTAGTACCTATTCGTTTTTTTGATATTGATTTGAAAAGAGTTTATAGTTACAATAATTATGAGGGTAATAGGGTAGGCATTGGAATACAAACAAATGAAAAAGCTTTTAAAAAAGTAAGTATTGGTGCTTGGGTAGGATATGGTTTTAATGATAAAGTATATAAATATGGAACTTTTGCTGAATTTTATGCAGATAAATATAAAGAATTTGTCTTTAAAATTGCCTATAATAATGATATTATTGAACCCGGGCATATAAGTTTGAATCATGATTTTGATAAAGACTATTTAAATTCGTATCTTTTATCGAGGGTTGATGCGGTGGAATCTTATTTTGTATCAATTAGGAAGAAATTTGGTTATTTTAATATTGAAGTATCAGGAAAGCAAGAAAGTATTTTACCAAAATATAATTACCTATTTTTAAATAACGGAAATCAAATTAAAGATTATAATGCAAAGGAAGTTTCATTAAATGTTAAATATGCTTTTGCTGAAAGAACTGCTCCTTTCTTTGGATATTATTATAGCATAGGTAGTCTTTATCCGATAGTATATTGTAAAATTAATTATGGTATTTTACAAAAAGATGCAATGCAAATTCCTTATTTTAATGCTATTTCTGCTCTTACATGGAAAAAACATATAAATAGAATTGGCTTAGAACAATTTATAATTGAGGGAGGTATTATAAAAAGTAATGCTACTTTACCACTAAGTAAATTATTTGCTGCTACTGGGTATAGGTATAACCTATATTCCGGTTATAATTTATCTCCTTATGCGTTTGGTGGTTTATTAACTATTTATCCGTACCAATTTTATACCGATGAATTTGTGAACATCATTTACAGGCACGATTTTGATTGGAAAATCTATCACCTTCAATTCGGAAATTCTGATTTTAGTTCTGTTCCAAATTTAGGATTACAATATAATTTTCTTTTAGGTAATCTTACTCGTCCTGAAGTTCAAGAAAAAGTAAATTTCCAGATACCCAATTCAGGTTATTCTGAAACTGGAATTATTCTTAATAATATATTAAGAATGAAGTATTTAGGCTTATATTATTTTACTATAAATGCCGGTTATTTTTATCATATTAATCCTGTTTTTGATTTTATTAAGTATGGAAATGGTGTTATTGGTTTAGGGGTTGAACTGTAATACAAAAATATCAAGTTATATTGCATAATAAATTGTGCATTCTAATACTATACTTCTTAAATTTGCGTTTATTAAAATTTAAATGAAAAAAGCAGGAACAGTTATATTACTATTATCTACAGTACTGATTATATTTAATGTAATACAATCTTGTAATAAGTGGACAGACCCAAAGCCTACAACAGACCCACGATTAACAAATCCTTATTGCAACGACCCCAATGCAGTAAACTATAATTGGGGCTTCCCTGGTAAACCTGATAATACGATATGCTATTACCCTGTAGATTTATTTAAAGGTAGATATTCATTTATTGATTCGGTCTATTTACAATCTAATGGCTATTTTATTTTTGCAAAAACAGATACACTTACTATTTATTCCTTACCACCATCTTTAACTAAATTAGCCGTATTGGGTTTTTGTAGTGCTTCCGACAGTTTGAAATTAACTGCAAATGCAAGTTTTATTGCATCTGTAGATAGTTTAGTTGGCGATTCTATAACTGCAAGGGGGCAATTAATGATGTGCAGACTTCAGGATACAATAAATGGTACTATTACTTTTGGCAGGTCTGATAGTTTATTGCATATTTCGTTTCAGGTAATAAGCGATACAGGCATAACAAATCATGTTGGTATAGGCAGAAAATTTTAGATTTATTTTTATGTTTACAGGTATAATAGAAACAATGGCTATAGTAGCCAACATAATAAAAGAAGGTACTAATCTACAGTTCATTATTGAAAGTAGTCTTATTCAAGAACTCAAAATTGACCAATCGGTAGCGCATAATGGTGTCTGCCTTACTGTAAATGAAGTAACCGAAAATAATTATAAGGTTACGGCTGTTGCAGAAACAATCTCTAAAACAAATTTGGGTAATTTAAAAACAGGTTCAATAATAAATTTAGAACGAGCTTTAAAAATAGGAGATCGGCTTGATGGTCATTTTGTACAGGGTCATGTAGATACTATTGCAGAATGTATTAAAAAAGAAACTTTAGAGGGTAGTTGGTTGTTTCAATTTAAGTTTCCGGAAAAATTCACCAATCTCATTATAGAAAAAGGTTCTATTACTGTTAATGGAGTAAGTCTTACTCTTTTTAATATAGGTAAAGATGAATTTACAGTAACGATAATACCTTATACTTTTCAGAATACAAATTTTCATACCTTAGAAATAGGAGATATTGTGAATATCGAATTTGATGTTTTAGGCAAATATTTTTTAAGATTACAACAAAAATAATTATTTATTTAATGTGATATAATACTATTTAAAGAAATTTTATAAAAAGATTTCTTTAAAAGATTATTATTTTTATTTTTACAAGACAGAAAAATAACTTTTAAATAATATTAATTTATATAGTTTAATTTAAATTAATTTTATGTATTTATCTTTGTTTGATTATAGATTATGTATTATAATTAAAAATATTAACATGTAAATTATGAAAAATTGGTCGGAAGAAATAATATATAATTTAGAGAATGAAATTTATATAATTAACGAAAGTGGCGAAATTTGTTTTATAAATAGAAAAGATACTACTGTTTTTGGTGTAAAAGTAACAATACTTTATGGTAAATCTTTTTTTGAACTCTTAAATTCATTTGCTAATAATTCTGAAACTATAGATAGTTTAGATTGTTTTATTACAGGAAAAATTGTTGATAAAAATAGATTGCAGGATATTTCTTTTAATTACTCAAACATAAAATATAGTATATCTTTTCGAAATCATAGTATAGAAAATGGATTAGCTTATTTTGAAATCACTATTTCTCCCCAAAATGTGTATATAGAGAATGAAATTTCTCCAATATTAGAAAATGAGCTTTTTAGTGGTGGTTCTACTGTTTTATTTAAATGGAATATTAATCCTTCCCGAATAATTGAATATGTATCTACTAATGTATATGCACAATTTGGCTATGAGAAAAAAAAATTAATGAATAATCATTTTTCATTTCTTTCTTTAATACATCCTGATGATTTAATAAGAGTAAGAAATGAAGTTGATTTATTTAACTTAAAGGGATATAAATCTTACGAACAAGAGTATAGAATTAAACATGCAGATGGTAAGTATAGGTATATAAGTGATTTTACTATTGTTAATACAGATGAAAACGGAATTCAAACAAGTTTTCAAGGAACTATATTAGATATTACAGAAAAGAAAAAAGCGATTTTTGACTTAAAGGAAAATCTAAAAAGGTTTAATCTTGTAATAGAAGGTATAACAGATGCTGTAATTATTTTAGATGAAAAAAAAACTATAACT
>CAIWXG010000431.1 GCA_903916555.1 uncultured Bacteroidota bacterium | reverse complement strand
TTTCCTGAACCTGACTAATGGTCTCTTTAGCTGTAACTTCAACTCCTTTTAGTATGTATAATATCCATTCTTCCCAATTATCTTTCAGGCGTATTTCCTGTAATAGCCGGTAGTAGTCCGCTTTGTTATCAATGATGTAGGCGCTCAAATAAAGAATAGGGCTTTCAAGTAGATTATGAAGGATAAGGTAGAGCACGTTAATGATTCTCCCGGTTCGTCCATTGCCATCATAAAAAGGATGTATGCTCTCGAACTGGTAGTGCTGAACCGCCAGTTTAATCAATGGTGAAATATCATCGTCCTCATTTAAGTATTCTTCCAGATTTTTCATTAGCCGGAGTATGGTATCATAATCATCCGGCGGGGTATATATCACCTTTCCTGTTGCAGCATTTCTTAATGCAGTACCGGGTAGTTTACGGATTCCAGCATTGTTTTCTTCCAATACTTTTTGAGTTTCAATTATGGCATTCGTATTTAAAAAGCCTCTCTTCTGAATGAGATGAAACCCAAATAGCGTAGCCTCACGATAGCGCAGCACTTCCTTTGTTGCCGAATCTATTTGAGTGTTTTTCGCTGATAACGCCTGATACAATTTATCCTGCGTTGTTATGACGTTTTCAATTTCAGAACTTGCCCGTGCCTCTTTCAGAATAATGGCATTTAATAGTATGTTGGGGTTGGGAAGGGTATTTGCAAGTCCCTTTAATTCAGCCAGTGCTACTGACGATTTAACCAATTGGCGCAATACCTTTATTGTCTCAATCTTTTCCTTTGCCGGGGGCAAAAAAGGCAAGTCATTAAAAGCCTTTTCGGTATCTACTTTGTCTATCTTCTTCATGTATAATGTTTATGAATGACCTCTTTATCATGCAAAAATAAGGCTATTTTTTATACATGACAAGCCCATCATGTATAAAACTTATGCACGAGAATATCGGCAATAAATGAGATGAACGTATCCTTCAATTATACTATCAGACACCTTGCACAAGCGTATAGCCGGAATGACCCTAAAATAAGATTGCTGTATTTTATATATAACAATCCGGTTCCTAAAAGCACAATTGTAAATACTAATAGTACTTTTCTTGTTTCTTGTTTATCAATTTTATTTAATAGTATTCCCGAAAAATAACTAATACTAATAAGGCAGAATAAATAAATAGGAAAAGACTTATGAAAACAATAATAAAAATACCCACCTGCTACCAATAAAACACTATTTTGAATGAACCGCCATTTGTAGAATAGCCAATAAATACATAAAACAAACGCAAAAAATTTTGCAAAATTCTCTGTATTAAATAACATTCATAAAAAATTTTTATAAAAATAACAATATACCTTAAACTTTGCAAACACGAAGTAAATAATTTTTTTGTATAATTAATTTTTTTTCACTCTATTTATTATTAGCATTTTATAAGTTAAAGTATCTTTTGCTATAATTTTTCTTCGGCTAAAAGTATATATTATGCAATAATTTGAAATATATAATAATAATTTACTCTCTGCATAATTTAATTAAATTATCTTTGTTATATATTTATGAAAAATATTTTTTCTTTTATTGCATGTATTATTATCGGTGTTGTATTTATGATTTTTATATTAAAACACCTTCAAGCTTAATTCAAGTAATTTTTACCGGAGTAATAGAAAAAATGAATACTACAAAGTATGAGTATATTTATACTAAATAATTTTATAAATACAATTATATTTGTAGCTTACTTTTATAAATGAAACGCTTTTTCTGCCTTCTTTTTTTCTTTTTTCTTTTTTCTATATTATCTCCTGCACAAGGTTTACCCGGTTTCGGATATGATATGAATTTATTTGAGGGGAAGGTCTTAAAACATAATTCTAAATTTACCCTACCAATACCCGAACATAGCACAGGATTAGCTATGAATTTTATTTGGAAAACCACCGGTAAAAAAGATTGGGAACAACGCCGCCGTTACCCAACAATTGGTATTGGTCTTACTTATACCAACTATGGTATTGATTCTGTATATGGAAGGTGCTTTAGTATATACCCTAACATGGTAATACCCTTAATTTGTGGTAAGCGATTAGAATGGACACTAACCATAGGCGACGGTGCAGGGTATGTAACAACTATCTTTTCACGCTTAAAACCGGTGGATACCATAAATATTGCAATAGGTAGTCATCTTAACGACTATGCATCGTTTATGACAGATATAAGAATACATATAAATAATCATTGGGATGCACAAGCCGGGTTTAACTTCTCGCATATCTCTGATGCCTCTTATCATCAACCCAATTTAGGAGTAAATTTATATGGTTCTCATATAGGTTTGCGTTATTTCCCCTACACATCAACACCACAACGCATAACAAAAAATTTAAAACCACTAAAGAACAGGTATCTATTATCAGGTAGGTTTACTCTTGCATATAATGAATCTAATGCACCCGGTGGGCCGCTTTACCCTATTTATTTAGGCACAATGTATGTAAGTAAAAGATGGTTGAGTAAGAATAAATTATTTGCAGGCATTGATTATTCTTATCATCAGAATATATATGAATTCTTGAAAAATAATGCCAATTCCGGATTTATTGTTCCCGGTACAGCGTATCAACATTCTTATAAAACAGCAGTATTAGCCGGTAATGAATTTTTGTTAGGAAAAATTGGTGTTGTTTTGCAAATGGGTTATTATATACATCAAGCATATCAATTGCAAGGCTTATATTATGAAAAGATTGGAGGTAATTGGTATATTATTCAAAAAGAACACGGACCAATAAAAGAATTGTTTTTTTGTGCTTTTCTAAAAACACACCTTTCGGTAGCTGAATTGGCTGAATTTGGGTTTGGTATAGGCTTTTAAAATAGAGTTCTTTAGTTTTCTTTTAAAATATATAAATCGGGTAAATTTCTACCAAGTCCATCATAATCTAATCCGTAGCCAACCACAAATTTGTTTTCTATTTCAAAAGCACTGTAAGCAGCTTGAACATCATATTTAAGTGCTGCCGGCTTGGTTAAAAAAGTTGCTATTTTCACTGATGCCGGATGTGTATTGTGAATTTCGGGTAAAAAGGAGTGCAATGTTTTACCGGTATCTATAATATCTTCTACCAATAATACATGTCTGCCATGTAGGCTTTGTTCTAAACCAATTGCTGTAACTACTTGTCCGGTAGATGTGGTGCCTTTGTAAGAAGCTAATTTAATAAAAGAAATTTCTGCTTCTATACTTAATTCTCTAAATAAATCGGCAGCAAAAATAAAAGAACCATTTAGTATGCCTAACAATAAAGGGTTTAAATCTTTATAATCTGTATTTATTTTAGCAGCAATATGCTGAACACGCTCTTTTATTAATTCTTTTGATAGGTATGGCACAAATACTTTATCATGTATCTGTATTTCGTTATGCATATTGTATTATTTATGTATAATTAAGTGTTTTAGCAATTAGATGTAATTTTTTATTCGTGTACTTTTAATATTTTACCGTCTCTAATAGCTTCACCTTTAATATTGTTCCATTTTTTCAATTGTTTTACCGAAACATTAAATTTTTCTGCTATTCCTGATAAGGTATCACCTTTTTTAATTGTATAGGTCTTTACTACTTTTTTCTTTTCTTGTTTTACGGGAATAGGTTTTCGCGGCTTCTCTTTTTCTCTATTGTTTTTTTGATTTACCTGTTTATTAGCTTCTTGTTCTTTTTCTAATTCAGTTAATTTTGTATCATCGGCATAAACAACTTTATCTAATTCTGCTTTTAATCCGTTTAAGTCTTCTTTTTTAGTTGCAACAACCTCTTTTTTTCTTGTTTTTTCAGGTATTTGTTCGGTATCTCGGTTATTATCTTCTTCATTATCATCGGTAGAATCTTTCATTATAGCTTTTGGGCGTTTAATAACTACGTATTCGTTCTCCGGTTTATTTTTCCCTGTTTCACCGGGTTTGCCAACTGTCTTTTTGGGGTTAGTACCTTTAATTACTGTTACACTTGGTTTATGTATGGCTTCTGTTTGTAAATAAAGAATTGCACCTGTATTGGGTTCTTCATTAAGATGCATTAAATTAAGTGCATATAAGCGTTTTAACTGTATGCCTTCTAACTGCGAAATTATCTGCATCGTTTCGCCCTCTTTTACCGTATGCCTGCTATGAGTACCGGTACTTAGTTTTTTTTCTAAATAAATAGGTAGATTTACAGTTAAAGGGGCATCGGGCAGGTCATTAATTTCTAAAAGATGCGAATATCTTACTTTATGTTTTACTGCATATTTTAATAGCATTTCATCTTTATAAGCATAAAACGCTTTTAGCCCATTTAAGATAACAATTTTGTCGCTATCGTATTTTATATCGGGGTTTTCGATAGCAGTAACGAGTTCTGTTTTGGTAGATTTAAGGGTATCTGTTTTGCGTTTTTTATTAATTATTTTAGATTGTGCGGCAATATTTAAAATTGGTGTATCAATTAATTGTTCGTCTGTATTTTTCTTCACCGTCATTTCCATTCTTATGCTATCAACAACTTTTCGTAAGGAGTCTGCTTTAATTTCTTGCTTTTTTTTGTTATCTTTATTACCTGTTTTGGCTACTAATTCTGCGGTTGTAGGGTATAAGTGTGCATCTACAGTTTCTAAAGCTGAATAAGTATATTGCTGTAAATGGTAATCTTCAATAATTTTTATTAAATTAATTGAATATTGCGGATTGGTTGCATACCCACATTTTTTTAATCCTATAGCCCAAGAGGCATAATCGGTTATAGTATAAGTAAATAAGGATGCATAGCGTGGATTGTTTTTTAATAACTGTGAATGGTCTTTGTAAGATTCTTCGGCAGAATTATATTTTCTGAAACACTCGTTTGGAATATCATCAGAATGAATAAATTTTTCTCCTTTCCAGTCATTTTTACATTTAACACCAAAGTGGTTGTTCGCTTTTTTTAATAAAATGCTGTTTCCTGCATCTGTTTCGTGTATGCCTTGGGCAAGTGTAATGCTGGCTGGTATGCCCCAGTCTTTTTGTTCTTGTATGGCAAGCGGATAATATTGCTCTATATACTTCTTTACTTTATCTGTATAAGTGTCTTGTGCTACCGATTTTATACCGGTAAACAGTAAAAATAAAACTATTAAATATAATTGTTTTGCCATTTATATTTTTTTAAAAACCATCATACAAATAATAGTAATTTTGGCAAAAATAATGTTTCATTACGATAAGTATAGCGTGTTTTGAAAATAAGTTAGTTAAATGATGCAACAAATAAAATCTGATATGGATAAAACAAGACAAACAATTATTCATTCACTTTTCTCATTATCATTAATCCGTCTCTTATTGGCAATAAAACGTGTTCTATGCGGGTATCTGATTTTATTTTAGTATTAAAAAGATGTATAGCTTTGGCATTCCGGCTTTGTAATTCAGTGGGCAATACTACTTCGCCTTCATATAATACATTATCAGCAATAATATAGCCACCAATTGGCACTTTCGGAAATATCATATCGTAATAATGTGCATAATTTTGTTTATCGGCATCAATAAATACAATATCAAATTGTTCGTTAATTGTGGGTATTATGTCTATGGCATTACCTAAATGAAAAATGATTTTATTTTCTAATCCTGCTTTTTTGAAATAGTCAAAACACATATCCTGTAGTTCTTCTTCAATATCTATAGTATGCAAAAGTCCATTTTCATTTAAGCCTTGTGCCAAACATATTGCCGAATACCCTGTGAATGTGCCAATTTCCAAAATTCGTTCAGGAGAAACCATTTTACTTATCATTTGCAACAAAGTACCCTGCAAATGACCAGACAACATGACTGCTTGAGGCACTTTTATATTTGTTTCTCTGTTTAAAGCTGCTAATGTTTTACTTTCGCATGTAGAATGCTGCGTTGCATAATCTTCGAGCAATTTTGAGATTATAGGTTTTGTCATATTAGAAATTTGGCTGTAATTTATTATTTTTATAAAATTCACTTATGTAAGCTACCACTTCATCTGCGGTATCAAATAATTTTATTAAATCTAAATCACCCTCACTTAAATTATGTTCGCCTTCATACATCGTTTCTCTCATCCAGCTAAATAAA
The DNA here is from genome assembly GCA_903916555.1 of uncultured Bacteroidota bacterium. GTDB lineage: Bacteria > Bacteroidota > Bacteroidia > Chitinophagales > Chitinophagaceae > CAIYTT01. Next base: position 4,923 of record CAIWXG010000431.1, on the reverse strand, counting down.
CCTTTCCAATATTCAGTACCAACACATATCATAGGTGCTTGCAAAAATTTTCGTGTTTGTATTAAGGTAGCTACTTCAAAAAATTCATCCATTGTACCCCACCCCCCCGGCATCATTACAAAACCTTGTGCATATTTGGTAAACATTACTTTTCTTACAAAGAAATAATCAAAATCCATCGATTTGTCTGCATCTATAAAAGAATTACTTGTTTGTTCAAATGGCAAAGAAATATTTAAACCTACTGATTTGCCTGCTGCAGTTGATGCCCCTTTGTTTGCCGCTTCCATAATACCAGGACCACCGCCTGTTATTATTCCAAACCCTGCTTCTGCGAGCTTTTTAGAAATGTCAAAGGCTAACTTGTAATATTTATTTTCAGGCTTTGTTCTTGCCGAGCCAAATACAGAAATACACGGACCTACTTTTGCTAAAGTTTCAAAGCCCTGTACAAACTCAGCCATTATTTTAAAAATTTGCCAACTTGAATGCGCTTTATTTTCTGTCCAATTACGCATTCTAATTTTCGTTCTTTGTTCTTTCATTATAAATTATAATTATTGTGTTTTTGCAACTCTTTTTGACGCTAAAAGTAATAGTGAAAATGTTAAGATTGCGTTTATTATCAATAATTCGTACCCTATGTGATAGCCATGTAACCAAACTGCTTCGTGTTCTTTAAGTAGGTAACAAAGAATAGGAGCTACAATGCATATTATAGGTATTAACTCGTCTTTTAGCATTCGCTTGGTTAAGATACCAAATGAGAATAATGCAAGTAAAGGGCCATAAGTATAACCGGCAACTGTAAGTAGCGTTTGCACCAGCGAACCATTGTCTAGTGCTTTCCATAAAAAGATGCAACCTAAAAATACGATGGCAAAGGTAAAATGAACAGTTAATCGTATGTATTTTTTCTGTTTTTCTGTCTTTTTAGTTTTTCTTAGTATGCCCAAAATATCTATACAAAATGAAGAAGTTAAGGCAGTTAATGCCCCGTCTGCACTTGGGAATAAGGCAGATATAAGACCAATAATAAATATGATACTAATATAAGAGGGTAGATAATGGAGGGCAATAGTTGGAAAGAGGGCATCGCCACTTAAATTAGTACCATCTAAAATAAATTGATTTACTATTTTACCATTTATAACAATATTTTGGAAACTTCCCCCTTTACTAATAGCATAAATATATAATAAACCTCCTAAAGTTAAAAATATGAAAACAGCACCAGCTTGTAAAAAACTTAAACTTATCATGTTTTTTTGAGCTCCTTTTAAACTACTGACACTAATGTTTTTCTGCATCATTTCTTGGTCTAAACCTGTCATGGATATTGTTATAAATGCACCACCTATTATTTGTTTCAAGAAGAAATTAGATTGTAATGGGTCGGTATAAAATAATTTTGTATAACCATGTTCTTGTAACGCACCCCATACTTTAAGTGTATTTAAGTTTAATAGGCTCATAATATATACAGAACATATTATTAAAGCTGCAATCATAAAGGTTGTTTGTAAGGTATCTGTCCATACAATCGTTTTTACACCACCCCTTAGTGTATATAATACTATTAAAAACAAGATAATTATTGCAGTTAACTCAAAAGAAACATGTAGCTCATTTAAAATGAATTTGCCCAAAACATTAATTACTAAATACAGCCTAATGGTAGCACCCATAGTACGAGATAATATAAAAAACATAGCTCCGGTTTTATAGGCACTTATTCCTAATCTACCTTCAAGATAAGTATATATAGAGGTTACATGTAGTTTGTAATAAATAGGTAAGAGTACAAACGCAACAATAAAATAACCAATACAAAAACCGATAACCAACTGAAAATAATCGAAACCGGCAAAACCTACTGTACCTGGTACCGAAATGAATGTAATGCCTGATAAGGAAGTGCCTATCATACCAAAGGCTACTACCCACCATTTACTTTTACGATTACCAATAAAAAAAGATTCATTATTAGAATTTCGTGATGTATAAAAAGCGATACCGAATAAAACAAGGAAATAGGCTAAGACTATTATTAACAGCAATACAAAAGCATTCATTTTAAATTCTATACAAAATTATTTTTATTATCTTTTAAGTACCTTAAATAAATAAAGCAATTCATGTGAATTGCTTTATTTATTTAAGGTAGTAATTATGTTATTATAAACCGGTAGCCAAACCAAATCTTATTACAGGTTGACCAGAATAGGGGCTAAATTTTTGATCTAATATATCATACATAAGTTCCATAACTCCTGATAGCCTACCACCCAAATGTTGTTTAATACCGATACCAAGAAGCAAACAAGGTGTTGTTATATTTGTTAAAGTAATATTAGGTTGTCCAAAATTGTCTAATGGTTCTTGTAGGTGTGTAAAATCAAATTCAAAAACACCGCAAGCATAAACATTTTTATAAATAAAATATCTAGACCAAACACTTGGATAAATAATATGTTCATATTCATAATATTGCACATTATTAGAAGGGTCGTAAGAATAAGGAGCTTTATAATACTGGTAACCTAAACCGATACCGGAAGAAAATCTATCGGTAAAACGATAGCCTACAATTGGAGAAATGCCAAAATTTGCCGAACCACCGCCAAATCCTGCATTTAAACCACCGCCCAAAATAAGTTTATCGGGGTCGTAACCTTTTTTCTGTGTTTTTTTATGATACCCCGAATGGCCGGAGCTTGAATAAATATCTTGGGCAAAAAGATGTAAAGAGCCTAAACAAAAAAGAAATACAAGAATTGTTTTTTTCATAAAAATATATTTCTAAAACAAAATTAATAAAATTATTTTATACAAAACTATAAATTTTTATTCCTATTTAATCATAAAAATATTTAAATGTTTTTCTATCGAAAACCTATAATTTAATGTAACAGATTTAAAACAATATATATAATATTTGTTTAGAATAAACTGAAAAAAAATCATTACATTTATTTACAATAAAAATGCCAAATTTCATTATTGAGCATCAAACCATACTTTTTTAGTTTCATTCCAGTCTCCGCTATAATTAATTGTAAGCTCCTCGCCCGCTACTATATCTCTTACAGTTTTTATGTACATCGTATCTTTATCATATTCCATAAAGTATTCGCAATTACTAGTATAAGAATGATTGTAAAGCGGTATCGTGCCCAATGCCATGCAGCAAGCATTGTTACCATTTGGTTGCCATTCAAAAATATAATCATGTAGTGTAGTTTTATCCAGATATTGTCTTTCTTCGTTTGTCATTACAATTACAGGCGATGTTTCTACAATTGTATCTGCTTTTATTGCATTTTTTGTAAAAACACCCCTCCCTTTATTGGCAGATTGTGATATATAAAGCTTTAATTTGGTCATAATAGCACTTAAATGAGCTTTTGTTTCTAAATTGGAAATAAAATTATGTTTTTTTAACTGTCTTTTTATATTTTTACAATCTAAAGATACTATTATGAAGTTGGGTTATACACTTTTTTATTCTTTTTTGTTGGTAGGCTTGTTGTTGAGTGTAAATAGTTTTGGTCAATTCCGAAATTGGGACAGGTTCGAGATAGGCGGTGGCTTCATTGTAGCTACAGGTGAATTTATTGGCTCATCAACCGTAGTTGACCCCGTTTCCGGTTCTTGGCTTGCGGATTCATCAACAAGAAGAAGTATTATGACAAAATTTGGTTATGGCGTTACTGTAGGTAAATGCATACCGCTAAAAAGATTAGGACATACCAGTATTTGGGCTTTTACAATACACTTAATGGCAAATGAGTTTGTTTGGGGCGATGTAAATGAGGTTTATAATACTAGCAGTTATAAAGTAAATACTACTCCTGGTACTATAAGTGTAATTACTCAGCAGTTAGCTTTGCCATTTGGTATAGATTATAAAGTAGGTACAGATGCTATAAAATCGCAAAGACTTCGCACAGGTGCTTCTTTTGGTATAGGTCTTATGCCGTCTTATAATGGTTCTAATATAGAGTCTTTAAATTCTAAATACGACCATACCGATGGGTACTCTTTTGGTATCAGTCCTTATGTAAAAGCAGAAGTTGCTCTTTTTTCTCATTATTGCTGGAAACTTAGAATACAAACTTCTTTTGGAAATGTTTTTTATGTTACAGAAACAGACAATATTGTTAATGGGCGTTCGGCAAATCTTACCGATGCTCCTTTTAGAATAAGAGGTCTTACAAATACATCTATTTCTTTAATAATAATGCCTTTTTCAAAACATTGGAGTGAGTATGCTTGGTGGAATACCTATGATACTTATCGCAGATTTGATAAAATGCATTAATAGTCCTATTATTGTTCCCAAAAATATAATAGTAAAAATTGGGCATTATAAATAATATTCTTTATTTTCATAATATAGAAATATAATTTTATTTTTATACTATCCATTCTTCCCGATTTTCCACAGATACCCGGAAGTATAATTAATGTTTAATAATATCATTTAATAGAAACTATATGTGTTACTTTAAAGGTGTTAATCTTATGAAGATATAGGTTTCAAACTCCAAAAAACACTTCAAGCCGTAACTTTTACTTTACAATAATAATACCCATTACTTAGTCAATTTAAACCGTATGGGTAGGGTAAAGAAAACTTTCACATTTTTGCCTTCCAATTTTCCGGGTATCCAGTTGGGCATGTTCTTGACTACCCGCAAGGCTTCTGCATTGCATTCATCTTCAAATCCTTTCACTAATTCTATATCGCTTATGGAGCCATCTTCATTTACCACAAATTTCACTAATACCCTGCCTTGTTTATTATGATTTATTGCATGTTCGGGGTAGTGCAGGTTTTCACCCAAATATGCACCCAGATCAAAAGCAGGCTTGGGCATAACATCTGCAACAGTCAATGCTTTTTCCGCTGGTGCATTG
>CAIWXG010000430.1 GCA_903916555.1 uncultured Bacteroidota bacterium | reverse complement strand
TGTCTTCGCATCCTGAATTCAAAATTAATCTCCGCTTTATAGATTAATCCCCTATGCATACCAATAGTTACTTTCTGCAAATCATCGGGGTGAACTAAAAAAATCCAATCATTTTCTATTAATTCCTCTACGCTTAAACCCGAAAAATTAATAAATGTTTTATTGAAAAAAGTGCGTTCCAAATTTTCATTTACTGTCCAAATAAACATGGGTGAGTTATCTGAAATTAAATGAAATTTTTTCTCGCTTTCAATTAATTGTTCTCGTCTTATTTTACTTGATGTAACATCATGTATAAATACAGACATACCTTCTTGTGTAGGATAAATAGATACAGAAAACCATTTATTTAATGTGGGTAAAAACTCTTCAAATTCAATACTTATTTTTTCTTTTTGAGTTTTATAATAATTTTTTTCAAAAAGCAATCCTTTTAATTCAGGAAAAATATCCCATATAATTTTACCGATGTGCTTGTTTTTACTTTTTCGAATAAATTTTTCGAATGCACGGTTTGCAAAAACAATAGTACCCGAATTATCTAAGGTAACAAATGAGTCTCTAATGTTTTCTAAAATGGACAAATTATCTTTTGCCATTTTTTTCATTTCTACCTCTGCCGCTTTTATCGTAGTAATATTACAACAAATACATGTAATAATTTTTTGCTCACCTTCTTTATTGTATAGTAAATGTGCTTTTAAGTATTTTATTTTTTCATCCTTACTTCTTATTCTAAATTCACTTTTATAAGCGCCATTGTCTATTGCCTTCCTGATTCCTTTATAAAAACTTTCTTTATCTTCCGGTAAAATCGAATTAAATAACAAATCTTTTTTTTCAATTATTTCCAATGCTGTATAACCCCATACATTTATGCATGAATCATTTATATAAACAAGGTCAAATTTTTCTATATCAATGCACCATATTACATCGCTTAAATTCACTAATGCATTAAATATATTTGGCATCAATTTATTAATCATCAAAGATGGCTTATTTAACAACCGTATTGCAAAAATAAGATATAAATAAGACTAAATAAAATTATTATCTTATTTTTTTAATAATTGAAATTCTAAAACAAAAAAACTGACCCTATAAGTCAGTTTTTTTTCCTTTTTTTATTAAAAAGATTTATTTTTTTGCAGGTTTTGTATCTTTTCCTGTTGTAGTTTTTTCTTTTTCGCAATTTTTCTTGTCTTTGCAACAAGATTTATCGCCACCTTTTTTCTTACAACAATCTTTTTGCTCTGCAAAAGAACCACCTGCTACCATTAAAGCAACAGCTAATAATAATGTTAGTTTTTTCATTTTTTGAAATTTAGAATTTAAAGGTACTATTTTTTGAAATTATTATTTTGAAATTAAAGTAAATTTAACTTAGATAATATTTTTATTATCTAAAATAAAACACATTAGCTTTTAAATACTCTATAATCAGGCTCAACTCTTTTATGTAAGTCAACCACATCGGTAGCAAGTATAGAAACACCCCCTTCTACTACATCTCCAATTTTAACATTTGTCTTTGTGCCTAATGGTAAATAAACGTCAACTCTTGAGCCAAAACGAATAAACCCTATTTCTTGATTTTGAATTATGGGGTCTCCGGCTTGTACATAACAACATATACGACGTGCTACGGCACCTGCAATTTGTCTGATCAGAATATCATATTTGCTATTACCAATAACTATTGTTGTTCTTTCGTTTTCTGTAGATGATTTGGGATGCCAAGCTACAAGATAAAGACCCGGATGGTAACGTAAAAATTTTACTGTACCATTTATAGGGCTACGATTGATATGTACATTTAAGGGCGACATAAAAATAGAAACCTGCAATCGCATATCTTTAAAATACTCTTGCTCATAAACCTCTTCAATAACAACCACTTTGCCATCGGCAGGGGCTATTACATACTTACCACTCATGGTCATTTTCCTGTCGGGAAGACGAAAAAACCAAACTACCCAAAACCAAAATGGTGTTGTGATTAAATTTATTATAATAACTAACCATAAAACAGATGTAAGATAGTTTATAGTAAGAAAACCTATTCCTAACCATAAAACAGATGCAATTGCAATAAATCTAAATCCTTCGCGGTGTATCTTCATTTATACTTATTATTTTTAAAAATCGTTTTTTATCAATGCATAAAATATATCACATAAACATACGCAAAGGGAGCTGTAAATAATAAAGAGTCAAAACGGTCTAATGCACCACCATGCCCCGGCATTAATGTACCAGAATCTTTTACATCTGCCATTCGTTTTAATTTAGATTCAAGAAGGTCTCCTAAAGTACCGGCTATTGTTGCACATAAAGCTAACATCATCCAATCTAATAAATGATAATTATTCTTTAATAGGCTGTATTTATTAGTCAAAAAGCCAAACAGAGTAGCGGCACCTACAGTTAAAATGATACCGCCTATTGTACCTTCTATTGTCTTGTTTGGAGAAATATCGGTAAAATGAGTTTTACCAACAAAAGAACCTAAAATATATGCCATTGTATCGTTTGTCCATATCATTAATAATAATGCCATTGGCAATACAGGGTCTTTCATGCGTATTTGCAATAATAACAACATAGGTAATGCTATATATAATAAACCACCTGCACATTTTAGAACTGCTAAAAAAAACTCCTTCTTAGGAATAATACTAATAAAAAGCAAAATTGTAGGTATTATTGGCAATAACACCCACATAAGTTTAGAAAACCAAAAAGACATTGTCCAATCGGAACTTTGCAACTCAAACAAGTGATGCCAAAATAAATAAGGGTATATAATACCTATGCCTACTAATTGAATAAAATAAGGCAACCATTTAGGCCAATAAGAACTTACATCAATCTTTTGCACAAGTTTAAAAAACTCGTGTAAACACAGTACTTGTATTAGACAAATTAATGCTAAAAAAGCCCACTTATTCCCTAATAAACCGGTAAGCATTATTGCAACAAATATTACTGAACTTCCTGCTCGTTTATAAAACGTGGGTAAGTCTAATGGCATAAATAATTTTAAATTACAAAAAAAAACGCAAATTTAAGAAGCTTTTTCAACATTAATTTATCATAAAATTTTTTAGTACATTTTTTCTATAACTAATTAATGTTAATTTCAAATTTTTACAAAAATAGCTTTTTGTATTTTATATTCTTACTATTCTTCTACTTTATCAAAAGAAAATACAATATCTTTTTTATACGCCCTGCCCCAATTATCTAAAAGACTTTTATATTTTAATAAGAAATAAAGAGAAACAAGAAATAGCGCTATACCTGCAAATGCATAAGGCAACAAATGCATTACAGATGTATCGTTAAGAAAAGATTTTATAGCAACATTATCTTTGCCTACATAAGTAAGAACTATTTGCAAACCGTTAAAACTAATATGAGCAAGAATACTGCACCACAAAGAACCGGTAAGTGTATAAATAAGGGCTAGTAATATTCCTGCAATAAAAATAGAGACAAACCCATATATATTAAAATGCATTAAAGAAAATACGATTGCAGAAAACAAAATAGGTATCGTTTTATTAGAGCTTTTACTTGCTGCCATTTTAAATAAAATACCTCTAAAAAACACTTCTTCACCAATACCGGGAATGATTGCCATAATAAAAAATATCTTAATAAAATCTGCAAGTGTAGGAATTTTCAAAAAAGCATTCCGCATATCATCACCCGACTGCTGCATGTTTTGAAAATAAGTGCCAAAATTAATAGTACTAAATAAGCCTTCTATTAATTGTAATGCAGGCATAGCACCCAACATTAGCATAATAGACAATAATATGTTTATCTTGTTTTTAGGTAATTGAAGCCCTAAGTATTGCAATGGTTTTGCCGAAAATAAAACGGCAAATACCAAACCACATACTAAAAATATAAAAATACTTAGTACTCCCTGTACAATTATAGATGCATTTACTAAACCTGCCGGACTATTTTGGTCTATATTCTGTATTGCCTCTATTTTGTAACCGGTTAATGAAGGTAACAATGCACTCATTAATACTACTGCACCATAAAATAAGATTGTAAATAGTAAGAAAAGAACAAGGAGCTGCATACCCCAAGATAAAGAACGAAAAAACTTCATTATATATAGCTAATTAAGGCAACAAAGATAGTATAATAAGAATGTAAGATAGCTTATAGAAAAACTAAATCCATATAGCACAAGCCTAATTAGTGCTTTTATCAATCAAATCATCTGTATCTTTATTTATATTTCTGCTTTTACCCAAAAAATAGCCTGCACCTATACCATAAATCCTGTTTTTATCAATTTCAGTGTTCAAACCAATGTCATTTACACCAAAAGTATAATATACTTTAAAGTACAATCCGGTTGGTAATTCTATGCCACTAGTAATATTTACACCAACATCGAAACCCGACACCGGATTACCTGAAACAATAGCCGTATTTGAAGCTGTATCATAGCCTGTGCCTGCATAAACACCCGATACATGTAATTTGTTTATACCACCTAATAAGTAAGAAACGGTTATACCTAAACCTGTAAAAAAACGAATATCGCCTTGTTTGCCTGTTTTAAATAGAACTGTAAAAGGAGCATCAACATAAAACATATTTAAAGTCTGCCTTACATTCTCGCTAAAACTATCGTTTCTATAATAAGAAAAAGTACGATAATTTCCCTTAGTACTTATATGAATACCTGCTTGCAGATAAAAGTGATTACCGGCATAATAATCTGCAATTGCACCAATTCTACCTGCCAATAAGGGGCTTTTAGTATCTTGTGTATATGCAAGATTAGGTGCAAACCTCATACTACTAAGCCCCACACCCAATTCGGGAGCAATAGCAATTTGTGCATTGGTACTAAAAACCATAAAGATTACAATACTTACACTAAGAATTGCCCTCAATATCATAAAATATTTTTTAGCAATAACTATTTTCCCCCTATAAATACAAACACTATCCTTTCTTCTGTTCTTTTTCCCAAGTATCTTTTAGGGTAGCAGTTCTATTAAAAATTAATTTTGTATCGGTACTGTCTTCATCTAAACAAAAATAGCCTTTACGTAAAAACTGAAATTGTTCCCCAACTTTAGCCTTTGCTAATTCAGGCTCAATATATACGTTTGGTAATACTATCAATGCATCAGGATTAATATATTCTTTAAAATCCTGCTCTTCGCTACTAGGGTTTTCAACTTTAAATAAACGGTCATATAAACGTACTTCAGCAGTTTTGGCATGGGCTACACTTACCCAATGTATAGTACCTTTTACATTTAAACCGCTTGTATCTGAGCCACTTTTGCTTTCGGGTAAATAACTGCAATGAATCTCTATAATAGTTCCGTTATCCTCTTTTATTACCGATTCGCATTTAATAATATAGGCACCTTTTAATCTCACTATATTACCAATCGCCAATCTAAAAAACTTCTTAGGTGGATTTTCCATAAAATCCTCTCTCTCAATCCATAACTCTCTTCCAAAAGCCACCTGTCTGCTCCCATTGTCGTTTTCAGGGTTGTTTTCAAGCTCTAATACTTCTTCTTTTCCTTCGGCATAATTGGTAATAACTAATTTTAAAGGGTCTAAAACAGCCATTACTCTATTACTTGTTTTGTTTAAATGATCGCGTACACAAAACTCCAACAATCCTAAATCTACTATATTTTCTCTTTTAGCTACGCCTATTGTATCGCAAAACATTCTAATGGCAACAGCCGGATAGCCACGCCTACGCATACCACTTATAGTAGGCATTCTAGGGTCGTTCCATCCGGTAACATGTTTTTCGTTTACCAGTTGTAGTAATTTACGTTTACTCATAACGGTAAACGACATATTGCGTCTGGCAAATTCATATTGGTGTGAAGGGAAAATATTCAATTTTTCAATAAACCAATCGTATAAAGGTCTATGATGTATAAATTCTAATGTGCAAATAGAATGTGTAATTTCCTCTATGCTATCACTTTGCCCGTGTGCAAAATCATACATAGGGTATATGCACCAGTTATTGCCGGTGCGGTGATGATGCACATGTTTAATACGGTAAATAAGCGGGTCTCTTAAAAGCAAATTAGGATGAGCCATATCTATTTTTGCTCTAAGTACTTTTTCTCCGTCAGTATATTTCCCGTTTCTCATTTCAGAGAACAAAAGCAAATTTTCTTCAATACTACGGCTACGGTAGTTACTTTCGATACCCGGTGTAGTAATTGAACCCTTTTGTGCAGCAATTTCCTCGGCTGTGCTATCATCTACATAAGCCAACCCTTTATTTATAAGTGTTACAGCAAATTCATAAAGTTTCTCAAAATAGTCGGATGCATAAAATTCATTATCCCATTGAAACCCCAGCCATTGTATATCGTATTTTATACTGTTTACATATTCTGTTTCTTCGGTTGCAGGGTTCGTATCATCAAAACGGAGATTACACTTACCATTGTATTTTTTGGCTAAACCGAAATTAAGACATATTGCAGTAGCATGACCTATGTGCAAATAACCATTTGGTTCAGGCGGGAAACGAGTATGCACCCTACCCTTGTTAATCCCCATTTCAATATCATGCTCTATAATTTCTTCTAAAAAATTTAGTGATTTTTCTTCGCTCATACTATTTTACTTTCAAAAAAGCAAAGTTAGGTTATTTAATGCTATGTGAGTTGCCATTTAATTCATAGAATAACAAGGAAAATGAAATGAATTAATAGCAATAATTAGCAGAGAATTCCATATCATGTTGAACCCTGTCGAACCATTCCCCACTTAATAGAGCTACTAATTATACTTATCTTGCACATATATATTGCCCGTTTCTTTCCTAATTTTTCACAGCGGGGCTAAATGAAATGGCATATCGCTAATAATTTCATTACTTTCATTTAGCTTTGTCAAGTAAATGCCTTCGGAGAAGGAGCTTATTCTTTCTTCCTGATTTCCTCCGGAAAATCAGGAAGAACGGGGCAACCCTAACAATGGCAATTTCACATTATTACAATTAGTAACAGACAATACACAAGTTGAAGTACAGATATTTAATGAAATAGGAAGTAAGGTATTTGAAAAACAAGTACTGTTTGAAAATGGGATAAGTAAGTTTACTATTAAAGATTTAAGCACTGGTATTTATCTTTTACAACTTAGAGAAAATACCGGCAAAGTATATACGGTTAAATTTAGTGTTATCTATTAATTCTTTTAAATCTTAAATAATGTATTTATGAAAAAGTGGATTTTATTAGTCCTTGCTAATTTTTTAGTGCATACATTTTATGGACAGGTAAATATTGTTAAAAATCCGAGTTTTGAAAATTATAGAAGTTGCCCTGACCAATTAAATGAAATAGCTCTTGCATATTATTGGAATGGTATAGATAGTATTTGGATTCCCGGTTCTACCGATACAACAGGTTTTTCTATGTCAAGATATTTACCGGATTTTGTTAATAAATGTGGGGCAAATGGAGATGTATCTGTACCAAACAACTATGATTTTTATCATAATCCGCGAACTGGCAATGGCATGGTGCAACAGCAAATGTTTTATGACTATTACTGGGGGCCGAGTGTTGGTGTAGATTACTTGCAAGGGCATTTATATCATCCACTTGTGGCAGGGCAATCCTATTGTGTTACGTTTTATGTTGTTTTAGAGCGGCATACCGGTTATGTAATTAACCATATAGCAGCTTATTTAGACAATGGTACAATTGATACAACCACACGCATGATGCGATACCAAAGTGAATACACGCCACAAGTAGTTGATACTTCTGTAATTTATGACACATCCAATTGGACAAAAATACAGGGTAGTTTTATTGCCACAGGAACAGAAACATTTATTACATTAGGCGTTTTTGCGGATACAGGAGCAACAAGACATGTGCATTATATAGAACCGGGTGGTCCAATTGCCTTATATCTTGTAGATGATGTAAGCGTAATAGCAACCGGCACACCTGCTTATGCAGGTAGAGATACCACCATACATGCCGGAGATAGCACCTACATAGGCATAGACAGTAATGGCGAGGGTATGCCCTGCTTGTGGTACACCTTGGGTGAGCCTATGCCTATAGACAGTGGTGGTAGAATAAGGGTAAACCCTGCTGGTACTACCACCTATATAGTTGCAATGGATTTGTGTGGTTCTATAACCTACGATACCGTAGTTGTAACAGTTGCAGATGTAGGCATGAACAAACTAAATGAGCAGTTTTTGCATATTTACCCTAACCCTGCCAAAGATAATTTTACCATTGAGGGGGCAATAGGGTGTGAAGTGAGGCTTTATAATGTTGTGGGGCAGTCCTTCGACAAGCTCAGGATGACAAACGACAGGCTCAGGATGACAAGCAATAAAGAGATTGTAGATATTAGTGGGTTGATTAAAGGTGTGTATATTGTGGAGGTTTGTGATAAGGAAACGGGGATGAGGGTGAGTAGAAGGGTGGTTAAGGAATAAGATAACACGATATGGCATATCTTTTTCTGATATGCCATATCTAAACAAACGTGCAAGGGTTTATTTTCATTTATTATTTTTACCGGGGTTAGATATGACATATCGAAAAAGATATGTCATATAACGTCTGTAACAATATGTAATTAGCCTAAATGCATTGCTATTACTCAAATCATTTACCCACTGTTTATAGATTTACCTACCTTGCATTATTTATAATGATTGGGTAGGTTTTTTAATTATGGCAAAAACAAAAACGGCTTATTTCTGCCAGCAATGTGGGTTTGAATCGCCAAAATGGAATGGCAAATGCTCGTCTTGCGGTGCATGGAATTCTTTTGTAGAAGAAGTAGTGCAAAGAGATGATAAAACGAAGCCCGAAGCCATGAGCTGGGGTGATGACAGTAATGAGAAAGAAAAAAGAAAAGCACATAAACTGGATGAGGTTGTAACGTTAAACGAAACAAGAATGACCGCACCGGACAGCGAACTGAACCGAGTATTAGGTGGCGGTTTAGTGCAAGGTTCTGTAATATTGGTTGCAGGCGACCCGGGTATCGGTAAGTCAACTTTATTTTTACAGGTAGCATTGCAATGGAAGAATATTACGACCCTTTATGTGAGTGGCGAAGAAAGCGAACAACAAATTAAAATGCGTGCCGAGAGGGTAGGCATCAAAAATAATAATCTTTATTTACTCACAGCCACAGATACAGCTACCCTTTTTCAGGAAGTAAAAAAGGTTAGACCTCATTTATTAATAATAGATTCTATACAAACGCTGGAGTCTGCTTATGTTGATTCTGCTGCCGGCAGTGTATCGCAAGTGCGAGAGTGTGCCGCAGAGCTGCAAAGGTTTGCGAAAGCAAGCGGCATTCCGGTAATTATTATTGGTCATATTACTAAAGAAGGCTCTATTGCGGGGCCTAAAGTATTAGAACATATTGTAGATACGGTTTTGCAATTTGAAGGCGACCGGCATTATGCCTACAGAATTTTAAGAACTTTAAAAAATAGGTTCGGTAGCACATCCGAATTGGGTATTTACGAAATGGTTGCTTCCGGTATGCGGCCGGTAAGTAATCCGTCTGAATTATTACTGTCTCAACACGATGAACCGCTTAGCGGCATAGCCATAGCTGCCACAATGGAGGGTATGAGACCTTTAATGATTGAAGTGCAAGCTTTGGTGGCACAAGCAGTTTACGGCACTCCCCAACGCACAGTAAGCGGATTAGACTTGCGGCGAATACAATTAATTCTTGCTGTATTAGAAAAACGGGGTGGTTTTCATTTTGGGGCAAAAGATGTATTTGTAAATATTGCAGGGGGCTTAAAAATTGAAGACCCATCGGTAGAGTTAGCTCTTGTTTGTGCTTTATTATCGTCTTACGAAGACAAAGCCTTGCCTTCTAATATTTGTTTAGTAGGCGAAATAGGACTTAGTGGCGAAATAAGAGCCGTAAACAGAATAGACCAAAGAATAGCAGAAGCCGACAAACTTGGTTTAGATGTTATTTTTATACCCAAGGCAAATGCTAAAGGATTAGATAAGAAAAATTATAAAATTGAAATTAAAATGGTGAATAAGGTAGAAGATGTATATAAAATGTTGTTTTAAATGTTTCTTATTGTGTTTTGTTTAATGTATATTAATAAATATTCAAGAGTATTCTGTTTTTTAAATGAATTTTTAGGAATACTATAACGTCCTATATATTTTTAGTAGTTTTGCTACCTGAAAAGTATCCGTTTTTCAGGAAATAGATATAGAAAAAGAAATAATAACATTAGTATTTTGTTTTATTTATAAAAGATTGCTCACTTGTTACTAAGAGATTAAATAAATGGGTATAAAATTATTATTAAAGAACGATAAAGTAGAAGGTATCCGTTATTACGATACCTATCGCCAAAACGGTGGATATGCTGCTGCCGAAAAAGCGCTTAAAATGTCGCCTGCCGATATTGTTGAAGAAGTAAAAAAGAGCGGATTGCGTGGCAGAGGTGGTGCAGGGTTTCCTACAGGTATGAAATGGAGTTTCCTTGCAAAGCCGGAAGGTGTGCCTCGCCATTTGGTTTGCAATGCCGATGAGAGTGAACCGGGTACATTTAAAGACCGTTACCTTATGGAGTTTCATCCGCATTTATTTGTAGAAGGATTATTAATAAGTAGCTTTGCTTTAGGCAGTAATACTACCTATATATATATACGAGGTGAATATGCTTGGATACCGGATATTTTAGAACAAGCTATTGCAGAAGCAAAACAGCATGGTTGGTTAGGTAAAAATATAATGGGTACCGGGTTCGATTGTGAAATATATGTGCAACGAGGTGCAGGTGCATACATTTGTGGTGAAGAAACAGCTTTAATAGAATCGCTTGAGGGTAAACGTGGTAACCCACGTATGAAACCACCTTTCCCTGCTATTCAGGGTTTATGGATGCGGCCAACGGTGGTAAATAACGTAGAAACAATAGCAGCAGTAGTCCCTATTTTAAGTATGGGAGGTGATGAATATGCTAAAATAGGTGTTGGTAAATCTACAGGTACAAAACTACTTTCTGCCTGTGGTAATATTAATAAGCCCGGCGTATATGAAATAGATATGACCATATCTGTAGAAGAATTTATATATAGTGATGAGTATTGTGGTGGCATACCTAATGGTAAGCGTTTAAAGGCTTGCATACCCGGTGGTTCTTCGGTACCTATTGTGCCTGCAAAATTGTTATTTAAAACAGCCAAAGGCGAAACCCGCTATATGAATTACGAGAGTCTGTCGGACGGTGGCTTTGCTACCGGAACCATGATGGGGTCGGGCGGTTTTATAGTTTTAGACGAAGACCAATGCGTAGTAAGACATACCATGACGCTAGCCCGCTTTTACAATCATGAAAGTTGCGGACAGTGTAGCCCATGCCGCGAGGGAACAGGATGGATGTATAAAATATTGAAAAATATTGAGTACGGCAAAGGCAAAATGAGCGATATAGATTTGTTGTGGGATATACAGCGTAGAATAGAGGGTAACACTATTTGTCCTTTAGGCGATGCAGCAGCATGGCCGATTGCGGCAGCTATCCGTCATTTCCGCGATGAGTTTGAGTGGCATATTACCAATCCGGAAGAGGCACAGAAACGTAATTATGGCATTGCTAATTATGCTGAAGAGTATCAGGTAGTGGCGTAAATTATTAAAATTTATAAAATGGGTTTAGTTTATGCAAATATCAAATTGTCTAATCCGGTAATACCTGATAGCATTCCTGTTGAAACGAATTGCTTGGTAGATAGTGGTTCTACCTATTTGTGTATTACCCAACATATAGCAAACCAATTGGGGTTAAAGGAATTGCAACAAAAAGAAGCGCAATTAGCTGACGGCTCATCAAAATTACTACCTTATGTAGGACCCATAAAGATAGAGTTTGAAAATAGAATCTGTTTTGTAGGTGCTTTGGTAATTGGAAATGAATGTTTACTTGGGGCTATACCCATGGAGGATATGGATTTAGTAATACATCCAAAGTTGTTCACATTATCAGTTAATCCTGAATCTCCAAATATTGCAAGTGGAAAGGTAAAATAATAAAAAAGTAAATGAACCAACACATTGACCATATAGAAATTAAGAATTTCAAATCTATTCGTCACCAAAAAATTGAGGGGTGTAAGAGAATCAATGTGTTTATTGGGTATCCTAATACAGGAAAGTCTGCAATTTTGGAGGCAATTTCAGCTTTGTCTTATTTACTGAAAGATTTTAATGAGTCTTATTCTGAATTATGTAGATTTAAATTGCCAGTTGAACTTTTTTTTAACGGAAATGTTAGTGAAGATATATTAATATACATATCAGAACTAGTAAGAATCCGATTTAAATATTTAGATGAGCATAGTTTCGACTTTTTAGTAGAAAATTTAGTGGATAAGTCTTTTACTCAAGATATATTTGATAATGAAACTCACAAATGGGAATCGATCAAAAATATTAAATATAACGACAATGGTGTTAATTCAAAATCAATTACAGATTTATTTGATAAGTTTAACTCACCTTTTGGTGATTTATTGAAAGTAAAGAAATACTGCTTTCAAAATAGTTACAATGAATTTAGAACCAATGGTTTAGTTTTAGATTTTCCTTGGGGTAAAAACTTAGTGGATATTGTACAGTCGCATAAAGAATTAAGAAAAGAAATAATTGAATTGTTTCAATTTTATAACCTTGAATTAAATATAGACCAAAGAATCAATTCTATGTTTGGTTTCAAGCGATTGGGAGACGGTTTGGTTTACACGATACCTTTTTACCAAATGGCTGATACGCTACAAAGACTTATTTTTTATAAGGCAGCCATAATGAGTAATAAAGATTCTGTTTTGCTTTTCGAAGAACCGGAAGCTCACATGTTTCCACCTTATATAAGTAAGTTTACCGGAGATATTATTTATGAAAAGTCAAATAATAATCAATATTTTCTTGCAACACATAGCCCATTTGTAATGAATGACTTTTTAGAGAATGCAAGAGACGAATTATCGGTATATTTGGTAGGGTATAAAAATGGTGAAACAATAATAAAAAGATTAAATGACGAAGATTTGAATAAAATTTATCAACATGGAGTAGATTTGTTTTTTAACATTGAAAGTTACCTTGACTAATGGAAGATAATTTTGTAGTTGAATGTTTTTTTGATACTATTTTGATCAAAGCAATTTTAAAAACAAAAAAAATAAATCACAAAAAAGGTTGTCCTAATGTTGTAAAAGAAATAGAATCAGGTAAATTAAAAGATGATTTTGCTGTTGGAATAATTGATAGAGATAAAAGAGAATTTGATTATATAAAGGACAAGTTTAATGAAATAGAAAAATTTGATAATTTGGTATTATTAAAGCATAAAACAAAACAACATTATTTCATCCTTATAGTACCTGCAATAGAAAGTTGGATTTTGAAAGTAGCAGAGGAAGGTGGTGTTAATATTGAAAAATTTGGACTTTCAAAGGATTTGAATAAGCTAAAACAGGAGACAAAAACGATGTATGCTGAAAAAAATCAAAATTTGCTAAATTTATGCAAGCAGTTAGTTGGAAGTGAAGGTAAAACAATTAAAAAATTAGCTGATTGGCTAAATTATTTATATATTGAAAATCGTAACGCAGATATAAACAAATTAAAAGAAAATGTCTGAAACACCAAAGTTTAAAGTAACAATAGATAACATAAGCATTGAAGTAGAACCGGGTACTACCATACTTAATGCTGCACGTATGATAGGTGGCGAAGTAGCACCACCGGCAATGTGTTATTACAGCAAACTTAAAGATAGTGGCGGAAAATGCCGCACTTGTCTTTGTGAGGTAAGCAAGGGGTCGGAAAAAGACCCGAGACCTATGCCAAAACTTGTTGCAAGTTGCCGCACTACCGTTATGGATGGCATGGAAGTGAAAAATATTACTTCGCCAAAAGTTGCAGATGCGCGTAAAGGGGTAGTAGAGTTTTTACTTCTTAATCACCCTCTTGATTGCCCTGTATGCGACCAAGCAGGCGAATGCAATTTGCAAGACCTAAGCTACGAACATGGCAATGAAAGCACACGCTACGAATTTGACCGTCGTACATTTGAGAAAGAAGACATAGGCCCCTATATTTCTTTACACATGACAAGGTGTATTATGTGTTTCCGTTGTGTGTATGCCGCTAACCAATTAACCGAAACCCGCGAACATGGTATTCTGGAACGCGGCGACCATGCACAAATAGGTACTTTCTTAAATAAAGCATTACACAGCGAATTTATAGGCAATGTAATAGATGTTTGTCCGGTAGGGGCATTGACAGATAAAACATTCCGTTTTAAAAACAGAGTATGGTTTACGAAGCCGGTAGATGCACATCGTGATTGCCCTACCTGTAGCGGAAAAGCTCGTTTATGGATGCGTGGTGAAGAGGTGTTTCGTGTTACAGCACGTAAAGACCAATGGGGTGAGGTAGAAGATTGGATTTGTAATGATTGCCGTTTCCATAAAAAAGAAACAAAAGATTGGGTAATTGAAGGTCCTACAAATGTAAAAAGGAATAGTGTGATAGCCCAAGGACATTATGCAGGTAATGTAGGTTCTAAAAAGCCACAAGTACTAATAGATAAAGTGATAGGCAAACAACCTAAATTTCTTATGGAAATACATAATGTAAGTGATGTAAACAGTAAAGATATTACGTTATCTAAAATTGAAGGACCGGCACATAGTGATGATTTTAAAAAGAAGTAATATGTGCAGATAAATTACGCAGTTATAGTAAAATATTTTTGCAAAATGATTCTAACTATAGAGTATATTAAACAAATTATAGCTGATTTTTTTTCACAGAAACCGGTAAATAAGGTATGGCTATTTGGTTCTTATGCACGTGGCGATGCCGATGAAAATAGTGATATTGATGTTTTAGTAGATATTGAGTTAATAAAAGGTATTGGTTCTGATTATTTTAAATGGAACAGCCAATTGGCAAAGATGCTAAATAAAAAAGTAGATATAGTAAGTTTAGGAGATGAAAATATTTATATTAAACCTTTAATAGAAAAAGATAAACTAGTTCTTTATGAAAGGAATCATAGGGGATAAAGCAAAGATTGCTAATATTATTGAAGCTATTGGATATATTGAGTTATCAATAAATGGACATACATATGAAACATTTATTAGCAATCTATTACTTAAAACTTCCGTTGTGAAATGGTTAGAAATTATTGGTGAATCTGCAAAGCATTTAACAGAGGAAACAAAAAGTAAATATTATGAGATTGATTGGGAAAATATGATTGGACTAAGAAATATTCTTGCCCATCAGTATTTTAAAATTAAATATGCAATTGTTTGGGACGTTGCAACAATATTCATTAAAGAATTAAAGCCGAAAATTGATAAAATACATATTGATTTAAATAATAAAAATTAACTATAATGACATATTTAGTTAAGATTACATGAAGCCAAATTGAATGGGATATTATACTTTAAACGAACAGTTTGCAAAAAAATTAAATAAAAAAGTAGATATTATAGATGCAGGTTGGGAAAATAAATATATAAAACCTTTTATAGAAAAAGATAAACTATTTCTTTATGAGAGGTAAAATGAATAAATCTTAATGAAAAGAATAAAAATTTAACAAACTAAAACTACTTTTGTACTCTTATGCTATTACTACATATTGACATTGCTTTTATTTTTGAAAAAGCTATTCTTATTACCGTAATACTTTTGGTTTCCTTGGGTATTGCAATGTACGCCACATGGGCAGAACGCAAGGTTTCGGCAGTAATGCAAGATAGAATAGGGCCGAATAGGGCAGGTATTTTCGGGTTATTACAGCCACTTGCCGATGGCGCTAAATTATTTTTCAAAGAGGAAATTATTCCGAATGGGTCAACTAAGTATATTTTTGTACTTGCACCTTGTTTATCTATGCTCACAGCACTTATGACAAGTGCAATTGTACCATGGGGACCTGATTTTATTACCCCTTCAGGTTATATTTTTAAATTACAGGTGGCTGATATTAATATAGGTGTCCTTTTTGTATTTGGTGTTGTAAGTTTAGGCGTATATGGTGTAATGCTGGGCGGTTGGGCATCTAATAATAAATTCTCTTTGCTTAGTAGTATTCGTGCTGCTTCGCAGGCAATATCTTACGAATTGGCAATGGGCATTAGTCTTATTGCACTTTTAATGATGACCAGCTCATTGAGCCTTCGTGAAATTGTTGACCAACAGCATGGTTTTTGGAAAGACGGTTACTTTACTTGGAATTTCTTTAAACAGCCATTGGGCTTTATCATTTTCCTTACCTGTTCCTTTGCAGAGTTAAACCGAGCACCTTTCGACCTTTCGGAGTGCGAAAGTGAATTGAACATGGGTTATCATCAGGAGTTTTCGTCAATGAAACTCGGTTTCTATTTGTTTGGTGAGTATATTAATATGTTTGTAAGTTCTGCAATTATAGCAACTTTATTTTTAGGGGGTTATAATTTCCCGGGTATGGACTGGGCGGCAGCTAATTTTGCACCTATATTATATACCGCTACTTGTGTTATGGTATTATTGGCTAAGGTAGTAGGAATGATACTTTTATTTATGGCTGTACGTTGGACATTACCTCGTTTCCGTTACGACCAATTAATGAAATTAGGATGGAAATCATTGATACCCTTAGCACTCATAAATATGGTAATTACAGGTGCAGCTATTTTGTGGATATTTAAAAAGTAAATTGTTTTTATTTTGAAAACCTTACTAAGCATAGAACAAATAAAAAATACCGTTACCGACTACTTTATAGATAAGCCGGTAAAGAGTGTATATTTGTTCGGTAGTTATGCAAGAGGGGACGCAAACGAGAAAAGTGATGTTGATTTAATTTTGGATTTGGATTATAGCAAACAAATTGGGTTAGAGTTTTATGGATGGTGGGATATATTAGAACAAAAATTTAAAAGAAAAGTTGATTTAGTACCAATTTCAGTTATTTATCCTAAGGTTTTAGTAAATGCTGAAAAAGATAAAATATTATTATTAGATAATAATAGTAAACATGAATGATAATGAACGAGTTGAACATATATTGTATGTGATTGATTGCCTTGATTCATTTATGTTTGGTGCAAATGAAGAATTGTTTTTAGAAAATGAACAACTGAAATTTGCGTGCTATGGTTGCCTTGTAATGATTTCGGAAGGTACAATTTTATTGTCAACAGAACTAAAGAATGAATTGAATAAAATACAATGGAGTCAATTAAAGGGTTTTAGAAATAGGGTTATTCATGAATATTTTAGATTAGATTGGAAAATAGTTTGGAATATTATACAGAATAATATTCCAATATTAAAGTTTGAATTAGAAAAATATAATAAATTATAAATGCTTACAATCCAACAAATAAAAAATACGGTTACCGACTACTTTAAAGATAAGCCGGTAAAGAGTGTATATTTGTTTGGTAGTTATGCAAGAGGGGAAGCAAACGAGAAAAGTGATGTTGATTTATTAGTAAAATATGATGACAGTAAAAAAAAGTTATCACTTTTTGATATTGTGAAATTCAAAATAAGTTTAGAAGACCTTTTTAAAATAAATGTTGATTTGGTTGAAGATGGATTTGTTTATCCTGCTATCAAACCATATATAGATAATGACAATATATTAATATTAAGTAATGCAAAATAACAAATTTGATAAAATATATTTTGAAAGGATAGTACGGACGAATGATACGATTGAATATTACATAAATATATATGCTCAAAACTATAATGAAGAAAATTTTTTTCAAAATGCGATTTTAAAAGATGCTTGTTTAATGCAATTAATTAATTTAGGTGAATATGTTTCAAAAATATCGGATGAATCTAAAGAAAATAGTAGCATTGATTGGAATACAATAAAAGCAGCAAGAAATTATTATGCACATGCTTATGATTATATCAACTGGGTAAGAATATGGGAGGTACTAAAATTACATCTTCCAATACTAAAAAAATCAAGTTAATGATATACTGAAAAATAACTAAACAATGGATAAATTAACTAACAAATCTATACAAGTAAATCGCAATCCGATGACATTAGCAGAAAAGGCATATTTACCTGCGCTTGCCAAAGGATTATCTATTACATTGGGTCATGTTTTTAAGAAAAAGGCTACCGTAAGATACCCGGAAGAAAAACGTCCTTTTAGTCCTGTTTTTCGTGGTTTACATATCCTAAACCGAGATGAAGAAGGCAGAGAACGTTGCACTGCTTGTGGTTTATGTGCATTAGCTTGTCCGGCAGAAGCAATTACAATGGAAGCAGCAGAACGCAAGCCGGGTGAAGAAAACTTATACAGGGAAGAAAAATATGCTGCAAAATATGAAATAAATATGTTGCGTTGCATTTTCTGTGGTTACTGCGAAGAGGCTTGCCCTAAAGATGCAGTCTATTTAAGCGAAACGGTAATGCCAGCCAACTATTCTCGTAAAAGTTTCATTTATAAAAAAGATGATTTATTAATTCCTACAACTAAAAAAACAGAAACTAAATAATATGGATTTCTACGATATTCTTTTTTGGATTTTATCTGTAATGGCAGTTGGTTGCGCATTAGGAGTGGTATTAAGTCGCAACCCAATACACAGTGTTATATTTTTAATACTTACGTTTTTTGCAATTTCCGGGCATTATTTAATTATGAATGCTCAATTTTTAGCCATTGTAAACATAATAGTATATGCGGGAGCAATAATGGTATTGTTTCTTTATATACTCATGTTGATGAATCTTAATGCCGATGCAGAACCACAAAAGGGACTTTTAGTACAGATAGCAGGTATTTTATCGGGAGGTACTTTGTTTTTGGTTTTATTGGCAGCAACAAAAAGTGCACATAATGAAACAATTAATAAGGTTTCAACTGATGTTGGTTTAATTACTAATCTTGGTAAATTGTTGTTTACTAAATATGTATTACCGTTCGAAATTAGCAGTGTATTATTTTTAACTGCAATGATTGGGGCAATAGTTATCGGCAAAAAAGAACCACATTTAAACAATACGGAAGAGCATAGTGCTTAATCTATTTTTAAATTTATTATTAATCTTATAATTTATAAAAAATGCCTGTTACATCATCAAATTATCTTATTTTAAGTTTACTATTATTTTCCATTGGTATAATGGGAACATTAATTCGTAGGAATGCTATAATTATATTTATGTGTATAGAGCTAATGCTCAATGCAGTAAATTTATTATTAGTTCACTTTTCGCATTTAAATGGCGATGTTGATGCCGATTCTCAAATATTTGTATTCTTAATAATGGTTGTTGCTGCGGCAGAAGTAGCTGTGGGCTTAGCCATTATTGCTATGATGTATCGCAAGGTACATTCTGTTGATGTGAATATATTGAATAGACTAAAGCATTAATAGTAACAGATTTTTGGATTAAAAATACTAAAACCTAAATAATACTATCATTTTGAACAATTGTTTTTACTTTTGACTCATAATTTATGATACACTACATTTTCCTTATACCGTTGTTGCCATTAATAGGTTTCCTTATTAATGGTATCGGTTGGCGCACCATTCCCAAGAATATGGGTGGTATTATTGGATGTGGAGCTATTCTTGGCTCATTTATTGTTTCCCTTGGTGTCTTTTTTGAAGTAAATACTCCGGGATTCCATACGCAAATTATACCATTATTTGATTTTATAAAATCAGGAAAATTGAACATCCCATTTGAATTTCAAATAGATGCACTTTCTTCTTTATTTTTATTGATAATTACAGGGGTAGGCTTTTTAATTCATGTTTACTCCACTTCCTATATGCACCACGATGAGGGAATGGTAAAATATTTTTCCTTCCTTAATTTGTTTGTGTTCTTTATGTTATTATTGGTATTAGGTGCCAATTATTTAATCTTATTTATAGGTTGGGAAGGTGTAGGGCTTTGTTCTTACTTATTAATTGGTTTTTGGTTCAAAAACAGAGACTATACCAATGCAGCTAAGAAGGCTTTTATAATGAATAGAATTGGTGATTTGGGCTTTTTAGTTGGTATGCTTATGATATTATACACATTCGGAACCCTTTCATATCAAGATTTTTTCAAGAATTTACATGATGCTCCTAAATTACCGGCATCTACTTATAATTGGATAGCTATTTGTTTGTTTATTGGGGCTACCGGTAAAAGTGCTCAAATACCGCTATATACTTGGCTGCCCGATGCAATGGCAGGTCCAACACCTGTTTCTGCCTTAATACATGCAGCAACCATGGTTACAGCAGGTATATACATGATAGCTCGTAGCTGTGCCTTATACGAATTAGCTCCATTGGTATCTAACATTGTTGCTGCTATTGGGTTAGCAACCGCTATTATTGCCGCTACAATTGCATTAAAACAATATGATATTAAAAAAGTACTTGCCTATTCCACGGTAAGTCAGTTAGGTTTTATGTTTTTGGCATTAGGCATTGGTGCCTATTCTACCGCTGTTTTCCATGTTATGACACATGCATTTTTCAAAGCATTATTATTCCTTGGTTCAGGTAGTGTAATACATGCTATGGGTGGGGAACAAGATTTACGTAAAATGGGTGGTTTAGGTAAAAAGATGCCAATAACTAAAATTACATTTTTAATAGGTTGCTTGGCAATATCCGGCATACCGGGTTTTGCTGGTTTCTTTAGTAAAGACGAAATATTATCGCGTGCTTTTGCTTCCAATCCTACAAGTCCTTATTTGTTCGTATTAGGTATTGGTGCAGCAATGATGACTTCTTTTTATATGTTCCGTTTGTACTATCTTACTTTTACCGGCTCTTTCAGAGGTACACACGAACAAGAGCATCATTTACACGAAAGTCCTTTTGCTATAACGCTACCATTAATTATACTTGCAGTTTTATCTATTGTAGGTGGTTATGTGGGTTTACCGGGTGTCATCTCCGAACATCATGCATTAGAATCCTTTTTAAGTACTGCCATTACGAATAGAAGCAAATTCCATTTAGAAGAATCTACCGAGTGGATATTGATGACTGTTTCTACTTTGGCTGCCGTATTTATGATAGTATATGCCTATACAGCAACTAAGAAGCCAAATTTTGCGCCAACAACAGGCTTGGCAAAAATGATGGAGAATAAATGGTATGTAGATGAAATTTATAATGCAATAATTGTAAAACCATTACAATCTATATCCGGTTTATTAGATACTTGGGCAGATAAAAAAGGTATTGATGGTATTGTAAATGGGGTAGGTAAAACGGTGAAATGGGGTGGCGACAGAATGCGAGTTTTGCAAACCGGGCAAGTAGGTTTCTATATTTTTATTATGGTAATAGGCATGATAGCATTGTTTTCAATAAGTTTTTTATTAGTGAAGTAAATTATTAATTGTTCTTTGAAAAGTAAAATAAATTTTTTTTCGCATTCTATTTTTTAGATTGTAAATTGAATTTTATGCATTAAATATTGATGCAAGCAATAATAGTAAAACAATAATAATAAAATAGCAGGATATACAAACATAT
>CAIWXG010000429.1 GCA_903916555.1 uncultured Bacteroidota bacterium | reverse complement strand
ATTTATTTTCAAAAAATAAATATAATAATAATAATTATTTATAATTGTTTATACACAATTGTTGGTAAATTAATGTATTAGTCATAATTTGCACAGCTAAAATAAATAGTATCTGTTATGAAGCAATTTAACGCTGTAAAAAAGTTTCTTTTAGTTTCCTTTATTGGTGCTTCAAGCATTGTAAATGGTCAAACTGCCCATCCTTTACATTTCGGTAATTTATCTGGCACTGCCGGCAATCCAAGCAATTGGTATAAAGATTATGTAGGGGTACGTTTTGAAGTTGTATATCCCGCAGCTGTTGCCGGTGAAAAAATTCATACTACTTCTAACAATTCAAGTGGTGCTACCGGAGTATGGGGTGCACCGGATACAACACGTATTATAAATATGCCATTGGCTCGCCCACAAGGAGCTGATTCCGTAGGTAGTGATTCATTAGCCGGTTCTCCTATAACTGTTGATATGACCGGTAAAGTAGCATTAATATATAGAGGTGGTCTTATTGAGTTTGGTTTTAAAGCATTACAAGCTCAAAATGCACATGCAGTTGCATGTATCATCGTTAATAATGTTGGCGGTGGTCCGGTTGGCATGGCTGCAGGTTCATCTGGCGGTACTGTTACTATTCCTGTTTATATGATTTCTAAAGCAGACGGAGATGCTTTATGGGCACAATTTAATGAAAGCGTAATACCGCGAGTAACAATAGTACCTTGGAGTTCGGGTTTAACTAACGACTTAGGTTTCGTTTCACAAGGTATCAGTCAATTTCATGCAGGTGCTATTCCGGCAAAACAATTTATGAGTTCAACCGGGGTATTACCTTATTTAGGTCTAGATGGTGCTTTCGTTGCTAACTATGGTACTGCGACACAAACACATGTAAAATTAAAAGGTGTTTCTACCTTTACACCAACAGGTGGTTCTGCTACTATTTTAAATACAGACAGCATTACATTAGTGGCAGCCGGTACTACAACCCCTGCAATCCCATTCCCACAAACGGATTCTATTTGGGCAATGTATTGTCCACAATACGATTTCTCCTCTCATATTTCAGGTCCTGGACAAATAAGTGTAAACTATACTATATCTTCAGATAGCATTGACCAATTTGCACCCGATAATTCACTTACATATACTGTAGATGTAACAAGTGCATTGTATTGTAAAGGAAGATATGACTTTACAAATAACAAACCTTATGCAACAACTTATACTGGTCCTGGTGGAGGCACACCTTATATTTGGGGTCCTGCTTATTATGTAGCACACGGTGGTGATACTGCATATAGTGTTCAGTTTTCTCCTTTAACATCTAATGCAACTGGTTTAATATTTGTTTTACCTTCTACACCAATTAATATTTATTTAATGAAATGGGTTGACGGTGCCGATTTAACTGGTGGTTTAGTAGCAAGAGACAGCCTATGGCAAAATGGCGAACTTATGTTAGAAGGCTTAGCTGTTAAAAACTTTAATGGTACTACCGATTCTAGTTTCCAAACATTTAATGTTGCTATTGGTGATTCTAATGGTAATCCGGCTTCAATTGTTTTACATGATACCAGTTGGTATTATGTAGGTGCAGAAATGCCATCAAGTCCTTCAGTAAGCTGGAGTTTAGGTTGCGATGGTGTTAATAACTGTTTCCCACGTACTTATGGCAGAGCAAAATTCAATAACTATATTGAATACAGTACACCATTAATTGGTGGCGACAGACCATCTTTTATATTACCTAACCCTGCAGATGGTATTAGCTATACTTTGTTCAGTTCTATTTCTTTTATCCGTTCTGCAACAGATTCAAGTACATTCACGAATCAAAAAGGTTTAATTCCAAACATCGCATTGTTAACATCAAATACTTTACACAACATAGGAGTAAAAAATGTAAAAACAGCATTCGAAGAATTCAATCTTTATCCTAACCCGGCTACAAACTCAATTACTGTTTCTCTTGGTTTAGATAATGCCTCAAAAGAAGTTGTTTATACTATTTTAAACAATATGGGTCAAGTAGTTAGTGCAGAAACTCGTTATAATGTTACTAACGATAAATATACATACAACACAGCAGCTTTAGCAACAGGCAATTACTACATGATTGTAAATGCTAACGGCAAAGCAATGTATAAGAAATTTACAGTTATAAAACAATAATTAATATTTTTATGTGAAATAAAATAGGCTGCCAAATTTTGGCAGCCTATTTTATTTGTAAGAATAGAAATACTGCCAATAAATTTGAGCATACTAATTCCTTATAAACGCTGAAATAATACTTTGCACGCACACTTTTTTGACGGAATTAATATTGTGCAAGCAATTCAGAGTAATCTATAAATATAGCGAACATAATAATGTTATTTTGAGTTCGGTATTAATATATATGATATTTACATTCAAATAATGTAATACAATTAGCAATACAAACATTAT
>CAIWXG010000428.1 GCA_903916555.1 uncultured Bacteroidota bacterium | reverse complement strand
GATTGCACCCTACGCATATCCATTATTACATATTTACAATAGCTATAATGAGCTTCTAAAACAGAGTATAATTGGTCGGTAGTTCCAAAAAATAATTGCCCTTGCAATTCAAGAATTACTGTTTGTTTGCCTTTTTCTTCTAAAATCTTAATTTCTTGATTTATCCTAATTTTTTTAGATAAAAATTCACTCCCGAACAACATTCTGCGAATAACAGAAGTACGCATCTGTTCTCTGATATATAAAAATATAGACAAAGCAATTCCTACACCTGCTGCTGCAATTAAACTAAGATTTAAAGCTGCAATCACTACTAAAATCATTACTATAAAATCTAAAACAGTTGATTTATTTTTTAATAGCAAAAAACTTTTCATGTCAATCATTCGTATTGCAAGAAATATCAATATACCTGCCAATGCAGCCAATGGTATCCAACCGATTAATTTACCTAAAAGCAAAAATGCAATAAGTGAAGTAATACCCACAAAGAAACCTGATAACTGTGTTTTACCTCCGCTCTTTATATTAACAGTAGTAGCACTCATAGCCCCTGCCCCAGGAATACCACAAACAAGAGCAGAAATAATATTACCTATACCCTGCCCCGTTAATTCTTTTTGAGAATTATGTCTTTTTTCTGATGTGGTATCAAGAGATAAACAAGCATTAAGTGTATTTATAGATAAAATAATGCTCAATGTAATTACCGGAGTTATGATAATACCTAAATTATTAATATCAATTTGAGCTAATAATGCCCACCTGTTTTTTATAATATTAAATAAATCAGATGAAGATGCTGAAATATTACCAATTACTAAATTATTATTGTCAAGACTTAATAAGTTTGGATGAATAATTGAAATAGCAAAATAAGTTAAGAAACCTGCTAAAAGAGCAATAATTACAATTGGAATAGACTTTACAAATTTGGAAGCAAAAAACATAACAATGATTGTTATGAACCCAATTATGATACTTTCCCACCGCCATTGTTCAAATAAAAATAAACTATTAATAAGTTTTGTGCCTTTGGGCATACCAAAAAATTTAGGTAACTGTCCAAAAATGATTAGAATACTTACACCGTTTAAATAGCCGGAAACAACAGGATACGGAATATATTTAATAAATTTACCACCACCCAAATTACCAATAATTAATTGTAATACACCAGCAAAAAGACCTACTAATGTGATATAAACAGGAATAAATTCTAAAGGGACAGAACCTTTTTTTATTAATTCTGCTACAAATACCGACAATACTGCTGCAGCTGGAATACCGGGAGCGGAAATTAAACGTTTGGTACTTCCGGTAAGTGGTGTAAACAGCCCCATTGCTATTGTACCAACAATACCGCCAATAGCTGCCATACCCGAGAATAGGGGGCGTAACTCAATTGGGGCTGCTACGATTAAGGGTGCATAAATAATAAATCCGAAGGCAATAGCAGATGGCAATGCCAAAAATGTAGCAGAAATGCCACCAATTATATCTCCTTTTAGATTTGAAATAATACTTTTAGAACTATTCATCAAGCTAATATATAAGACAATTTAAAGCAATAACATTGTTAAAATACAATATTATATGAAGTTTATTTTAAAATTAATGTTGTAAAATTAGGTATTCTTGATTTTAAAAACAAAGAAATACAATAGTAAAAAATACAATATACAATTTAGCTTCTATACAACTAAAAATCGTAATTAATATTTAGGGAAATTAGTAAACAAATTCAGTTTAAATCTATTTTTTCAGTTACTTTGCACCATGTCAGACAATTCAAATTTCAATCCCAATTCAATAGGGCTAAGCTCAAATAATATTTTCGGATTACCGTTTTCTAAGGATGATGCTGCATTAGTTTTATTACCTGTACCATGGGAGGTTACGGTTTCTTACCGTATTGGTACTGCCGAAAGCCCCTATCATATTTTTGAAGCATCGTTACAAGTTGATTTATATGATGCTGACAAACCCAATGCTTGGAAAAAAGGTATCTATATGCTACCGGTAGATGAAAATATTCTTGCCATAAATGATGATTTACGCGAAAAAGCAGAATCTGTACTTACCTATATGGTAGAAGGTGGCATTGTTGAAGAAGATGAAGAACAAAGTAATTTGCTGGCTGAAGTAAATGCCGGCTGTGCTATTCTATGCGATTGGGTATATGACCAAACATTTGAATTGCTTAAAGAAGGTAAAAAAGTTGGCTTAATTGGTGGCGACCATAGCACACCCTTAGGTTATATACAAGCTCTTGCTGAGTTTCATAAAGATTTTGGTATTTTGCAAATAGATGCACATGCAGACCTTAGAATAGCTTATGAAGGTTTTAATTACTCACATGCTTCTATAATGTATAATGTGCTTGATTCAGTACCTAATGTCTCAAAATTAGTGCAAGTAGGTATTAGAGATTATTGCGATGAGGAATTAGATATTATTAATGAAAGTAATGGGCGTGTTAAAACATTTTTTGATAAGGACATCAAAAAAATGCAATATGAAGGTGCTACATGGAAAGAAATCTGTACACAAATAGTTGATTCTTTACCGCAACACATTTATATTAGCTTCGATGTAGATGGACTTGACCCGAAATTATGTCCGAATACAGGCACTCCGGTTCCGGGTGGTTTTGAAACAGAACAGCTATTTTACTTATTAAATTTAATTCATTCATCAGGAAAAGAAATTATAGGTTTCGATTTAAATGAGGTGGCATGTGGTACTGATGACGGAGAAGGTATTGATGCAATAGTTGGTGCTAGAGTATTGTATAAACTATGTAATTTTATAATTTAATTAGTTTACATTTTTATGTATTAAGACCTAATTTAAAATATCTTATTACTATTTACCTAATTGTATTAATTTTGTTGTTTGATATGCGAAAAAAATATTTTTTATTATTTTTAATTCTATCTTCACTAACACCTACTTTTCTAAATGCACAAGCATTATTAGGAAACTATAATTATGAGAATACTATTAATATTGTGCGCGATAATCCTGCTTTTGCATATACTGATGACAGAGCCCAAATAAATATTTTTAGCGTGGGTATGTTATGCGGTGGCAATACGCTATTATTTAAACCTAGTATTTTTGGCTTTTTAGAAAACGGCAATGTAACACCGAATACCGATTATGAAAAAAATGGGAGTGCAGGGGTAAAGAACTTATGGGGTAATTTAGAAATAGCCGGACCCGGAGCCTCTTTTAAATTTAGAAAAAAACATAATTTTGCTATTACAACAGGTGCAAGATATTTAATTAATTCTAACAATTTAGATAGAGGTACTTTCATGCTTTTAGGAGCAAATGCCCCACATGATTCACTAATAAGAGATACATTCAATGTAAATAACTTTAGATATACATCACAGTTTTTTAAAGAAATTAACCTGTCTTATGCAACCTATATCTATTCAAGCGAGGATTATAATTTAATAGGTGGTGTTACTTTAAAAGTATTGTTTGGTGCAGGTGCTATGGGGGTAAATGTATCAAATGCAAATTTCAATACTTATAATAACGATGGTACTGCCTATAATCTATCGGGTAATGGGAATTTTGTATATACCCCGTTTGCTAACAAATGGGCATTAAGCAATAGCCCCTTAAATGCATTGGCATCGCCTACCAATAATATGGGTATTGGTGCAGATGTTGGCATGGTATATTACATAAATGTAAATGAAACTATGGCACTCATTAAAGGCTATCAATTACGTCTTGCAGCATCTGTAACCGACATAGGCAGTATTAACTATACAGCAGGTTCTTTTTCAGGCAATTTCAATATTAATAATCAAAACATAAACTATAAAAACATTCAAAATAATTCTACAAAAACATTTGGCACACGTCTGTTTAGCGATTATTATCAAGATACCGTATTAAAAGGTAAAAGTAATATTAGTAAATTTACGGTTGGCTTACCTACTGCATTACGGTTAAATGCAGATATTAAAGTACTTGAAGAAAAAGTATTCTTTAATATAAATGGCATAATAAATTTAAGAAATCCGAATGCCGACAAATACGTAAATCATTATATTACTACTGCCACTTTTACGCCACGCTATGCTACTAAGTTGTTTCAGTTTGCATTACCCTTTACATTCAATAATCAAAAGCAAGGTTATTTAGGTGGTGTAATTTACTGTGGTCCATTTTATATTGGTTCTTCTTCTATATTTAGTATGACTGTTACAAATAAATTTAATAATATAGACCTTTTTTCAGGGCTTTCTTTGCGTATAAAAAAGAGAACAGCTAAAGAAAGAGATTACATGATGATGTAAAAAGACATTTATGAAAAAACACACTATTTATATTCTTATACTTTT
Organism: uncultured Bacteroidota bacterium; assembly: GCA_903916555.1. Lineage (GTDB taxonomy): Bacteria > Bacteroidota > Bacteroidia > Chitinophagales > Chitinophagaceae > CAIYTT01. Next base: position 997 of record CAIWXG010000428.1, on the reverse strand, counting down.
AGCAGGATTGTTTTCTTGCTCCAAGTCTAATTCTAACAATTCTAACGGTGTATTAACAGCTACTGTGAATGGTACTACTTGGAAAGCAATATCTACAAATATATCTTTTAATAAAGTACCTAATTTGCAAATTACTATTCATGCCGATTCTAACAATACAAATTTCAATCTTAATTTATCAAAATTTATAGGTATAGATACTTATAAAATATCCCCTATTAATTCTGCTTATTATACCGAATACTCTCTTTCAACAGGTAATTCTATCCAAAATGCAGACTCTGGTGCAGTAATTATAACAAAATCGAGTGCTGAAAATGAATCTCAAACCCGTATTGAAGGTACATTTTACTTTAATTCAGGTACATTAAAAGTATCAAATGGCACATTTAATGTTTTGCTTAATTTGAATTAAATTTTAGGTAGTTCGTATTTTTTTAGCAATCATAATACCTGTTCTTCCTGATTTTCTCTTACTTCGGGATTCCCTGCAGAAAATCCGAAAGAAAGGTTGTATGCATTTGTTTTTCTAAAACTCTTTGCCCGTTTAGTGCTAAAAGTTTAAATGGGCAGTTTATTTTTTGTATTTTATTGATAATGAGGTACTTGTAAAAATAAAACTGCTCAATAATTGCCCGTTTGTGTTTCATAGTGAGTTATTTTTTTTTGTTGCGTTATTGGGTTGGGGTGTAAGGTATTTTATTTAATATTAGCCTTTGATATTTTAATTACACTTTTTTTGGGTGGGTTGTTGGGGTGGGTGTTGTTGTGTATGGGTTTGATGCCTATTGTTTTTTGTGTGATTTTAGTTTTAGCAAAGCATTTTTAATTTGAGACAATACCCAACTTATGGTAGATTTCTTTATTATTCTTTCAGGAAATATTGCGATTTCAAGAAACAACAGACTTTATTTTTACTTTTCTAAAAATCATTATTCTTAAACCACAACACATTTCAATAATATATATTATAATTAAATAAATAAACACGTTTTAT
>CAIWXG010000427.1 GCA_903916555.1 uncultured Bacteroidota bacterium | reverse complement strand
GAACCTACTAAAGAACAAATTGCTGATTACATAAATAAAACTTTAAAAGAAGGTAAAGTTGTTCCCGGTTATGGTCATGCGGTATTACGCAAAACGGACCCACGTTTTATAGCACAAATGGAATTTGCAAAACGTCATTGCCCTAATAATTCAATGATAAAAACTGTTTGGAATATTTATGAAGTTGCTCCTCCAATTTTAGAAAATACCGGAAAAATTAAAAATCCTTGGCCAAATGTAGATGCCCATTCTGGTGCATTATTAAAAAATTATGGTTTAGTAGAAGAAGATTTCTATACTGTAATGTTTGGTGTTTCTCGTGCTTTGGGTGTTTTAGCAAGTTTATGTTGGGATAGAGTACTTGGTTTCCCAATAGAAAGGCCAAAATCGATTACTACTGAATGGGTAAAGAAATTTATTAAACAATCAGAAACAGTAAGCTAAGTATTTATCTTTAATGCTTTTAATAAAAGAAATGAGCAGACATAAATTGTTTGCTCATTTCTTTTATTAAAATAACACAAATAATTATTTCCCAATAATGCTACATGTTTTATTTTAAAAATATTTTCATGAAAAAAAATATCATGAAAAAATCTTATTTTCGTATTGTTTTTAATACTTCAAACAGTATAATATGAATAAAAGTATATTACATGCATTGTTTATTTTAACACTATTAATGATTTCTATTAATTGTTATGGAGCATTCCCTTTAAAAAATATAGCAAATAAAAATCAATCAAATACAGAAATAAATAATAATGAAGATGATGATTTTTATAATTATTATACCGGTCATAGCCATGGCGGTCATCATGGTTCTTCTCATCATTGGCATGGTATAGCACATAGCCGCCACACTCATGCGTATCATTATCACCAACACTATCATCATTACCATATTCATTATACACATCATCGTACTGATTCAGACAGTAGCACAAGCTTTTCTGAATTTGGGAGTTTCTCATTAGTAATGGATTTATGTTCTGTCGTCTCTTTTGTGCTTTGGGGCAGTATAGTTGCAATGGTTTTTGCTGGTTTGGGTGTCTTTTTTGCACTTGCAGGTCTTTTGTTTGACAGATATAAGGCTAGGGCGGTATTAGGACTTATTATCAGTGCAATAGGTCTCTGTACCTTATTGATACTTTATAATTTATTTATTATATAGAGTATTAGTATTCTTTAATATAATGCAAACAAAAGCTGCTGGTTACATTCGTAATTCTACCAGTAGATTCTCTAATTCCTATACCTGCTGCTTTTCCACCAATTACCCAGCTACCTATAATTGGATGTTTGCCGTCAAATTCAGGCAATTCAAAATATTCTTGATATATAAAACCTTCATCTCCATATTCACCTTGCGTTTCTTCAATTGTATTTCCGTTTGCAAATAAACTTACATTTTCACCTTCTCTTGAAAAGATGGGCTTTTTTGCATAGTTTTTTATCTTTACTAAATCTTCTTTGTTACTAGTACAAGGTAAAATATAGGGTGAGTTAGGAAACAGTTCATATATGTATTTCAACATCATTTTATTTGATAGTATTGCTTTATAAGGAGGTTCTATCCAATAACATGTTTCTTTGTTTTTTATAAGGTATTTACCAAAAGGTTCATCAAAAAGCCATTCGTAGGGGTATAGTTTGAATATATTTCGTATTAAATTATTTTTACTGTCAATAAATAAATCTTCATTATTAAGTCCTATATCTTCAATATATATAAAATCAGTATCCAAACCGGCTTGTGTTGCCATATCTTGTAAATATTTTGTGGTTACAAAATCTTCCTGATTATTATTACAAGTAAAATAAAGTTTACTGCTTAATAGTTTCTCTTTAATTGTTATAAAATGTTGTAACAATGCATCATGAATACAATTAAATTGGTCTAATTCTTTATTATAATCCTGCAACCAAAACCATTGTATAGCACTCGATTCTAAAAGTAATGTAGGTGTATCGGCATTAAATTCCAATAATTTTATTTGTCCGTTATTGAATGCTAAATCAAAACGACCGTAAATACTTGTGTTTTTTTGTTCCCAAGACCATTCAATTAATTCAGCATATTCTTCAGGTATAAAGAACTCATTCCATAATTTATTTTTGATTACATATTCAGCAACAACTAAACACATTTCAAATATTTCATTTGTTGCTTTTTCAATCAATTCTATTTCTTGGTTTGAAAACTCATATACAGCAGATTCATTATAATAACTATCGTCTTTGTAAAATAATAAGCCTTGTTCTATAATCTTTTGTTCCCAACCTGTACGAGGTGTAATTGAAATTCTTTGCATAAAAATTAAGACCGTGCCGATAATGAAGTAGAATGCATTGTATTACCAAAGCCCTTTGTACGCGGAGCTAAGCTTGTAGATGCATTATGTGTTGTTTTTACTTGCCCGCCAGTACCCGAACGAGGTGTAAAAACAGTAGTATTAGAATGGGTAACACTGCTACCTCTGCTGTTATTGGAATAGTTATTGGAGTAATAAGGATAATTATACCACCCTAATCTAACAAATATCCTTAAATACCAAGGATGTCTTCGTTCTATATATGTTTCTTGTACATTTGGCAAGGTTGTATCATTTTGAAATTTACTTGCATCATTAAAATTCAAAACGCTATCATTTGTGTTTTTTTGAATATTTGAAGTATCCGTTACAGTTTGTGCATTACTGCTACAGGCAGCAGCTACTGCATTTAAAAAAAGTGCGGTTAGAATTACTTTTTTAGACCGTTTCATAAAATATTTAATTGCAGTAATCTAAATTAATTATCAAAGATACAAAAAAAATAAAATGATATTATTTTTCTAAGAAATTTAAGTCTTTTGCGTAGGTTTCTTCTGTTAATATTAATGCAATACTACTAATAATCATAACAATAACTCCGGTAATTTCGCCTGATAATACATAACTGATTTTAAACTGTTCTTGTAATCCGTAAAATATAAAAGTCATTATAATTAAAGAGCCTCTAACCATATTGGGGGCAGTAGTAGCGGCAGTAGCACGCAAATTAGTACCAAAATGTTCTGCTGCCATTGTTACAAATAAAGCCCAAAAGCCAGTACCAAAACCTAAAAGCATAATAATTGCATACATGCTGAAAACACTATTATTTAAACCCGAAAAATAAAGTACAATTCCTATTATTGTTAGTGTATAAAAAATATACATCGCTTTTTTCCTGCTTTTCAATACATGGCTTACCAAGCCTATCAATAAATCGGCAATTGAAATGGCAACATAAGCCAGCATAACTGCTTTTCCCGGTATTACTTTTTCATCTTTCGGGAAGCCTAAATTCTCACTGAATTTATTAGAAAAAGTTATCAACATACCTATTACGTACCAGCAAGGTGTGCCAATTAAAATACTGAATAAATACTTTTTAAATCTATATTTATTAGTAAAAAACATTAAAAAATTCCCTTTTTTTACATCCGATTCTTTAACAGTGGCGTACATACCGGATTCAAAAACACTAACTCTTAAAAATAACAACATAATACCCAAGCCGCCACCTATAAAAAAACAATTACGCCAGCCAAAACTTTGTGCTATAAAATAAGCTGCAATAGCACCCGTAAGCCCTACACCTGCTACAATAGATGTAGCAATACTTCTTTTTTCTTTAGGTATTAATTCGCTAACCAAAGTTATTCCTGCACCTAATTCGCCTGCCAAACCTATACCGGCAATAAAACGACAAACAATATATTGGTCCACATTATGTACAAAGCCATTAAGAATATTTGCTGTGGAATACAATATAATAGAACCGAATAGCACACTTAAACGGCCTTTTTTATCTCCCATCATCCCCCATAAAATGCCACCTATAAGCAAGCCTGCCATTTGCCAATTTAAGATTATCATACCTATTCTGTCTGATACCTCAATAGATAGCTGCAAACCTTTTTCGCCTAAGCTGTCTTTTCTTATGATACCAAAAAGCAATAAATCATATATATCAACAAAGTAGCCTAATGCGGCAACAATAACCGGCAGACTAAATAAACCTATGGCCTTTTTTTGGGTCATGCTTTACATTGGGCTTTATTTGTTAGAAGTTGGTGTTTCTTTTTGCTTACTAAAAAATATTTTATATATTACAGGTAAAGTTGTAACTAAAATAATGCCTATTGCTATTACTTCAATATGGTCTTTTAAATCATAATTGTATTTAGTCTTAATAATTTCTTCAAGATATTTGCCACCAAGCATCATAGAAAATACCCATGTGAAGCTACCTAATATATTATTTAATGAGAAGTGCTTTTTATTCATGCCTACAATACCAGCTACAATAGGCACAAAAGTGCGTACTATGGGTAAGAATTTGGCAAGAAATACAGTTTGATTACCATATTTTTCATAAAAGTCGTGTGCTCTTTGCAAATGTCTCTTTTTAAACAAAAAAGAATCTTTTCTTTCATATAGTTTATGACCATATTTTGCCCCAAACCAATAACCCACAAAATTGCCCAAAATAGATGCAAGAGTTACTATAAATATAATTATGAGGAAATGAATGCCATAAAAGCTGTCGGACAGTTTTGATAAATAGATACCTGCAGTAAAAAGCAAAGAATCCCCGGGGAGGAAAAAACCGACAAAGAGACCGGTTTCGGCAAAAACTACTAACAATAGCATATATAATCCCCCATTAAAAATTACCCACTCTATTAATTTTTGTATCATGCCTGCAAATTAATTATTTTAATTGATTTTCCAATTTACTTACTACCGCAGTAGCTACACTATTGCCTACAACGTTCATTGCTGCTCTGCCCATATCTAAAACAGGGTCTATACCTAATAACAATGCCAGCCCTGCTTCCGGAATTTTAAAAGTTGCCAAAGTACCTGCTATTACTACCAACGATGCTCTTGGTACACCGGCAATGCCTTTGCTGGTAAGCATAAGCACAAAAAGCATACTTATTTGTGTTCCCCAATCTAAATGTATGCCATAAGATTGAGCTATGAAAATAGATGCAAAAGTCATATACATCATAGAGCCATCTAAATTAAAAGAATAACCAAGTGGCAATACAAATCCGACAATCTTTTTATCGCACCCAAATCTTTGTAATTCAAGCATTAATTTTGGGAATGCCGCTTCGCTGCTGTTTGTAGAAAAAGCTATTAACACAGGTTCTTTTATACGTTGTAATAAGGTAATTACTCTTTTTTGTAAAAATAAATAGCTGGCAAATACTAAAACTACAAAAAGAACAAAAAGACCAATATAAAATTCACCAATAAATTTTGAGTAAATTAGTAGAATTCCTAAGCCTTGTTTAGCAATTACAGCCGTCATAGCACCAAAAACAGCAACAGGAGCGAAACTCATAATATATCGGGTCATTTTTAAAATAACATTTGCAATTGCATCTAATGCACGTATTACAATTTCCCCTTTTTTACGCATTGAACCTAATGCAATACCAAAGAATATTGAAAAAACGACTACTTGTAATATTTCATTTTTAGCTAATGCATCAAAAATACTTGAAGGGAAAATATGATAAATAAAATCTTTTAAATTTAGATTAGCACCATTAACGGGTATATTTGCTAATGCAGGTATCGGCAAATGCATGGCTGTACCCGGCTGAAAAAAGTTTACCATTAGCATGCCTAAGAACAAACTTGTAAAAGAACCGCAAATAAACCACAGCATTGTTTTGCCACCTACCCTGCCAACCGCTTTTATAGTACCTTGCTTGGCAACGCCTACAACAAGTGTTGTAAATACAAGCGGTGCAACAATCATTTTAATTAAGCGAAGAAAAACATCGGCTAATAAGGTAAAGGGTTCTAAAAAGTTATCTTGCTCTTTTACGTTTAATGGCAAGAAATATTTATTTATTATAAAACCGGTAACAATGCCTACAAACATTGCAGATAATATAATAAAAGTAAGTCTGTTGTTCCTTCTGGATGCTAAAGTGGACATAAACGCCACAAAATAACAAGGTATTAGCTATAAAAAGAATTTTTGCAGATAAAATTAAAAATATAATATATTTTTAATTAATTGATTGGTGCATGATAAACACTAAAATAGATATTATTTATGTAAAGGTGGGATTAATGTTAATGTGCAAAAAAAATGTTATAGTTTGAACAATTGTGTAATATTAAGCCTAAACTATTGTGATACACCGATTTTATGATTTATTTTTGACTTCTTAAACCAACAATAAAAGTTTTTCTTCTGTCTATTAAGTCGGAACAAATAAAATAACAAATATGAAGCGAATTTCTCTTATTGCCATTATTTCATTATCATTTTTGGCACTATCATCTATTAGTAACACACTATCGGCACAAACGATTCCTGAGAATAAGGACAATGCTAAGAAAGAAAAGAAACACAAAAAGGATACGGAGAATAATGATTCTCAAGTAAAAACGACAAATTCCAAACTTGCCTATCACATTGTTTTAAAGATGCCTGATATTAAGCAAGATTCAATGATGTTTTTGGTGCATTATTATGGAAAGGGTTTACCTACAATATATAAAAAAGATTCTGCAATAATTAAAAATGGCAAAGCTGAATTTAAAAGTTACGACTCTACTTTTATAGGTGGTATCTACATGATGCTTTTAGCCGATCATAAAACAAATTTTGAATTTTTGTTAAATAGCGGCGATGATATGACGATAACCGCCACTTTAAATAAAATGGATACTGCACCTGCAAAGCAGGATGGCCCATGCCCAAAACAACAAGAGCCTGTATCTTTAAAATTTAAGAACTCACCTGAAAATGATAGATTTTTAGCTTATGTAGATTTTTTAAAAGATTACGGTTGCCGTCAGCAAATTTTATTGAAAGAATTGGCTGCTGCAAAAAATGCTTCCGACACATCGGCAGTTAGAAAAAAAGGAACAGCACAAGCTAAAGAATTGGTAAATTACAGAAGAAAATATGTAAAAGAAAATTCGGGTACATTATTATCTTCAATATTTAATGCATTAGAAGTACCCGAAGTACCGGAAGGAGACCATTTTTTAGAAGACGGTAAAACAAAAGACTCTACATTTCCGGGTAGATATTACAAAGCACATTATTGGGATGGATTTGATTTACAAGATGAAAGATTAATACATACACCCATTTTAGATGCCAAACTTGATGAATATATGAGCAAATGGGTATTACCAATACCTGATAGTGTAGAGCATGAGTGCGATATGTTGCTTAAAAGAGCAAGAGGTACGAAAGACATCTTTAAATACACGCTTTGGTGGTTAACAAGATATGTAGAAAACAGTAAAATAATGGGTATGGACGAAGCTTTTGTATATCTTGGTGAAACATACTATATGAAAGGTGATGCTTTTTGGTTGACAAATGAAGAACTTGAAAAATATATAGGTAGAATAAAAAAAATATCACCGAATGTAATTGGCAACTTAGCACCCGAAATAAAATTGAATGACGTATTGACCAAAAAGAATGAAAGCATGCTTAATTTAAAATGTCCATATACATTATTAGTATTCTACTCGCCTACATGCGGGCATTGCCAACACGAAATACCCGAATTAGATTCTTTATACGAAGCTGTATTAAAAGACAAAGGTGTAAAAATTTACACAGTTGCTACCGATGCCACAGACGAAAAAGTACTTACAGACTTCTTGAAAAAGTATAAAATGGAAAAATGGATTAACACTTGGGACCCCGAACATACAGGTGATTGGAGAGGTAAATATGATGTTTATAGCACACCAACAATCTATTTAATGGATGAGAAAAAAATAATTCGCGGTAAAAGACTTGACCACAGCAATATTGGCAGTGTTATAGAAATGCGTGAGAAAAGAGCGAAAGCAGATAAAGAAAAAGCAGATAAAGCAAAAAAATAATTCTTATATTCATAAAACTAAATAATCTTAAAACAACAACATGCGAAAGCTGTATTTAACTTGCCTTATTACCGGCATAACCTTGATGAGTGCGAATGCCCAAAAATTATTTACTTATGGAAATCACTCTGTAGATAAAGATGAATTTTTAAGAATCTACAGAAAAAACAATCAGAATAAAGAAGCCGACATGAGCGATACGTCTCTTAGAAGCTATTTAAAACTCTACTCTTTGTTTAGAATGAAAGTTGCAGAAGCAGATAAAGAGAAATTAGATACACTGCCAAACATACAAAGGGAATTAGATAATTACAGAAAAACACTTGCAAAAAATTATTTAACCGACGAGCAGGTAACTAACAAATTAGTAAAAGAAGCCTACGAACGCATGAAACAAGATGTGAGAGTAGAACACATTTTAATACAATGTGCACCCGGAAGCGATACTGTTGCTGCATATCATAAAATAGACAGCATTTATCAACAGGTTACTACTAAAAAAGTTGATTTTGAAATGATGGCTAAAGCTTTTTCAGAAGACAGGACATCAAAAGATAACGGGGGAGATGTAGGTTACTTCTCTGCATTGCAAATAGTGTATCCTTTTGAAAGTGCTGCTTATAATACTCCTGTAGGCAAAATATCTAAACCCTTTAAAACACAATTCGGATACCATATTATTAAAGTTTTAGACAAAAGAAACGATATAGGGCAAGTTAAAGTAGCACAGATAATGCTAAATGTACCTAAATCAAGGGGGGATGCTGCTATTGAAGAAGCAAGAAAAAAAGTGGATACAATAGAAAATTTATTAAAACAAGGCACTCCATTTCATGAATTAGTAAAAAAATACTCTGAAGACCAATATTCTTTAAAAGATAGCGGTGTTTTAAAACCTTTCGGTGTAGGTAGAATGACACCTCCTTTTGAAAAAGCAGCTTTTGCACTTAAAAAAGTAGGTGATGTTTCAGAACCGGTAAAAACAGATTATGGCTATCATGTAATTAAATTGTTGGCAAAAATGCCTTTAGAACCTTACGATTCTATTTTTGCACAATTGAAACATAAAGTAGAAAATGATTCACGTGCACAGTCTGCCAGAGATATTTTCTTTAATAAGATAAAAGACAAAAATGGGTTTAAAGAATTTCCCGCTAATATAAAAGAAATATCAGACCTATTAGCTTTGATACCTGATACCGGTAAAAACGCCAAAATAGTTAAAGCAGAAGACTATAAAGATAAAATAAAAACAGTATTCACACTTGGAGGTAAGAATTATTTACAAAGTGATTTTGCGAAATTCTTTGAAACTCTTACTCATGGACGGGTTAATGGACCTCGTATTCCTGTAATTCACGATGCATATGGGTTGTATGTAAATAATGTAGTAAATGACTTTGAAGAACATAAATTAGTTGAAGAAAATCCGGAATTTAAAAACTTAATGGAAGAGTACCGCGATGGCATTATGTTGTTCGAGTTAATGGACAGACATGTATGGGGAAAAGCTTCTCATGATTCCGAGGGATTGAAGACTTATTATGAAGCTCATAAAAATAAATATTTATGGGAACCGGGTTTTGAAGGCTCTATCTATAAATTCAAAAATAAAGCTATGTATGACACCGGCATGATGATGTTAGCAGAAAAGGTAAATTCGGACGAACAAATTGTGAAACGCTTAAATACACAGTCTAATCCTGATGGCGTTTCTATACAAAGAGGTCGTTACGAATTTTCTAAATTTAAAGATGCTACACAATCAGAATTAACACAAAAAGATACAAAAATTATCCCTGCTACAATTCCTAATGGTCCATCAACGGTAATTGTTGCTAGAAAGATATATAATACTAAAGACATAAAAACTCTTGATGAAGCAAGAGGTTATGTGGTAGCTGAATATCAAGATTATTTGGAAAAAGCTTGGAATGAAAAAATGAAAAATGATTATCCTATGACGATTAATGAAAAAGTATTCAGTGATTTAAAAAATAGTAAAGCACCTAAGAATACAGAGAAAAAGAAAACAAGTAAATAATTAGAGTAATACAATAAATGAGAAAGCCGATTAAACAAGTTTAATCGGCTTTCTCATTTATTAGCTATTTACTAAAAAAGGATTTGTTGCTTTTTCCTCACCAATTGTACTTGAACCACCATGACCCGGATAAATAACAGTGTCATCCGGTAATAATACTAATTTTGATTTGATGCTATTTATTAAAGTTTCAAAGCTACCACCGGGCAAATCTGTTCTGCCAATACTGCCTGCAAATAAAACATCGCCAGTAATAGCCCATTTCCCTTTAGGATAATAAAAAACAATACTTGCAGGAGAGTGCCCGGGACATAGTAGTACTTTTAATTGTTCGTCGCCCAACAAAAAGGATTCTTCCTCTACAATAAAAAAAGTGGGTTGTGGAATGTGATTAAATTTAATACCAAACATTGCGGCAGATTTAATACAACTATTTAATAAAGGTATTTCTCCTTTGTGTATTCCAAAACCAATTTTATATTTATCTATTAAGTATTGTACCCCGAAAATATGGTCTATATGGGTATGCGTATTGATTATAGACTGCGGCACAAGTTGATTTTCGTTGATAAATGCAATTAATGTTTCATTTTCATCTTCATAATTCATTCCCGGGTCAACTATCCAGCACTGTTTTTTATTGTTATAAATTACATAGGTATTTTCTTGAAACGGATTGAACGTAAACAATTGTATTTGTAACATTAGAATTTGTTTATTTTTAAAAGATATTTAATGCAAACATAAGTTTTTGTGGAAATCTAAGTTTAAGATATTCGTTAAAATAAATAATGCTGAAAAATATTGCTATTCATTTATTTTATAACTTTACTGTATTAAACTGTTTTATAGTAATAAAGTCTTAATAAATATATGAAGGCAAGCAGGTATGTTTCTATTTGGATACTATTTTTTTGTGGTATTATTTTAATGAATTCCACCCCTGCAAAAGGACAAACATATCAGGAGACTTTTGGACAAAACAGGATGCAATACCGCAAATTTGAATGGAAATATTTTGATACCAAACATTTCAGAGTTTACCATTACGATAAAGCCGGCAGGCAGCTTGGCAGGTATGTTGCTGAAGAAGCAGAAAATAATATTGTTGATATTGAAAAAAAATTAGGTGGACAGTTTCCGCATAGGTTTAATATTGTTTTATATAATTCTTACGAGGAATACAGGCAATCTAACATTGGGTTAAAAGATGAATCTGCAATTGGTGAAAATACACAAGCAGGAACTTTAAATTTAGTTGGCGATAAATTGGTGGTTTATTTTACCGGTAAACATTCCGATTTAAAGCATCAAATAAAATCAGGCATGGCATTGGTAGTGATGGAAAGACAAATATTTGGTGAAAATTTCAAAAAAATAGTAAAAAATGCACTGTTATTAAATTTGCCTCAATGGGTAACAGATGGCTATATTGCCTATCTTGTTGACGGCTGGGATGCAAAGAGTAATTGTGAATGGAAAAATCTACTTGACGCAAGCCCTAAAAGAGGATTCTATGAGTTTGCAGAGCAGTATCCTGAATTGGCAGGTAAGGCATTTTGGAAATTTGTTGCCAATCAATACGGCATTGCCAATGTAAAAAATCTTTTATATGCAATTCAATCAAAATCAAGCCTAAATCAGGGTATGAAGTCGCCTGAAAACTTGGGAATGAAAGTTACCAAAGCGTATGACTCATGCATAAAATTTTATAAAGGAATTTATAAAATAGATGCTCGCAGTCAAGAAAGTCCTGATAGTACAAAAGGGCTTTTATCGTTAAAAGTACCCAATGACAATTCAGTTATTAAAAATATCCTTGTTTCGCCAAGGGGAAGTGATGTAAGTTATGTAGTTTGGAAAAATGGCGAATACACTGTATATACTCAAAAAACAACAAATGAACAGGAACGCTCTACCTTATTAGAAGGAGGACAGAAAGACCTTGCAGAGCAAACAGACCCAAATTATCCGATGCTTACTTATTCCAGTACCGGAAATAAAATGGCTATTTTATATAAAAAAGGAGCACAATTACGATTAAGAATTTACAACTCTTTAAAAGGTCGTATTGACAATTACGTTATTCCTAAAAATCGTTTCGACCGAGTTTTAGGAATAACTTTCATGCAAGATGATGATAAATTAGTTTTTTCTGCAATAAAGAAAAGCCAAACAGATTTGTATATATTTACAATTAAAGGTTCAAAGATTGCCAATATTACCGATGATGTTTGGGACGATGTATCTCCTGTTTTTGTTAGTGGTGGTTCCCGAACCGGAATTTTATTTTTATCTAATCGCCCCGAACCCAATTTAAATGTTCCTTTAGGCGTAAATGAATTACCTACCGGTGCTATGAATATGTATTTTTATAACACTAAGACAATGCGAAAAGAATTATTGCAATGTACGAATTTGAAAACCGGTACAATACAACAACCAATACAATATGGATTAGATAATTTTGCTTACTTGTGCGATAATAACGGTATTACAAATAAATATGTAGTGCTGTTTGCCAGAGATAAAAATAACAATGATTCTGCTTACTCAGTACCTATTACCAATTACAATACGGATATTCTAAGTCATCAGTATAATTTAGCAAGCGATGATGTTGCGGATGTTATACAAGTGAAGAATAAATATAAAGTTTATTTTCATGAACTACAAATGCCCGGTAAAAATGTTGCTATAAAAAATTTAAAACCTACAATACTTTCAATTGAAAAACCAGCACAAAAAAGAAATACGAATCAAACAACAAAAAGTAAAAATACAAACAAAAATAGTACTACCCAAACTGAGGAAGAAGATATAAAAGAACCTGTAATAAAAGGCGGTAATGCATTTTTGTCTGAATTTACTGATACTACACATGCAACAAAAACAAAAAACAAACGTACTATTTCAAAAAATAATAATAACTTAAATAATAATGCAGACAGCTCCTTGCTTGAAATTATAAATGACAGTGCTTATCTTAAAATGAAACCCGCACTGTACAGGTTAAGTATTAAACCAGATTTCTTCTCTATAAAATTAGATAATACTGTACTTTTTTCACAATATCAATCGTATGCCAAGAATGGTGGGCAATACGTAAATCCGAGTATCGGTACTTTAACAAGTTTTAGTATGGACGAATTATTGGAAAATCAAAGATTTATTGCCGGATTTCAGTTGCCAATCAATTTAACTACTTCATCTTATTTTTTACAATATCAAAACTTTACCCGAATGGTAGATTGGGGTATTGCTTTTATGCATACCCAAAGTAAAGACAATCAAAAAGTTAGTTTTATAGACCAAAATGGGAATGTTGTTTATCAGGATGTATATTTATTTAAAAGTACTTTAGATATGGTACAAGCTGATTTTAATATACCATTAGACCGGGTACATTCCATTAGATTCCACACATCATTAAGAGAAGATAAAATGGTTGCCAAAGCAAGAGACTCCATAAGCTTAATGCAATTAGACGCCCTATTCCCAACCCAATATTGGTCTTTCAGCCGTTTTGAATATGTGTATGATAATACAATATGCCCTGCAATGAATATAAGATTTGGTACAAGGTATAAATTTTATTCAGAATACATGTATGAATTAAATAATGGGAATCAGAATTGCTATAATTTTGGATTAGATGCAAGAACATATCGTAAAATATATAAGAATATTATTTGGGCTTCACGCATTGCCTATGGCCATTCTGATGGAAATAGTGTAGTACAATATATATTAGGTGGTGTAGATAACTGGATAAATCCACAAACGGCAAGTTCAGGTGGTTTAATGTCTAACAATAATTATGGTTTTATGACACTTGCCACCAGTTTAAGAGGTTATAACCAAGGTGCCAGAAAAGGAAATAATTTTGCTGTACTATCTACAGAAATTCGTTTGCCGGTAGTAACCACATTTTTTAAACGCCCTATACAATCCTCCTTACTTAGAAACTTGCAATTAGTGCCATTTATGGATGCAGGCTCTGCTTGGGACGGTTTTTTGCCCTCTGCCGAAAACACAATAGGAAAATATTCTTATCCAAGTAACTCACCTGGTTCACCACCTTATAATAACGTATTTTTAAAACTTACCGTACCTAATGCCAATGGTTTGGCTTTGGGTTATGGTTGCGGATTGCGTACATCCTTATTTAATTATTTTATAAGAGCCGATTTAGCTAAAAATATAGACAATCCAAAACAAATTGTTGGTTATTTGGCATTGGGTTTAGACTTTTAATGCGTAATTTTGTAAATATTAAATAGCAAATCTTATGTTGGGATTTAACACTAAAGCAGTAACCAATACGAATGAATTAATTATAAATATACCTGATGAGTTAAAAGGTATAGAATTACAAGTAATTGTATTGCCATTAATGCACGCAGAAGACACAAATTTTAAAATAGACTTTTTTACATTAGGAGAGTTGAAAATGCTTAGTAATGTAAATGTAGATGCTACACATACTGAAATAGAGGAGAAGAAAGACTAAGATAGATTTTATACGATTATATTTTTTAGAATGTGTTTTTGTGTAGCAAAACTGCTTTTTATATAATTGTATTTATAACCTTAACAAACCACGGAAACCAATTGCTGAATAAGAAGATTATGCAGCATTATGGCATAGAAATACTTTATAATGTTTACTTTAGCATAAAAGTGTGCCAATGAGTTTTCTAATTTCGTTAAGGGTTTGAACATAGCTTGATGTTTTCATATCAAAATTCCCTAATAGCTGTAACTCACGATATTGCGCCTCCGTTAAAATTTCAATACCCATGGCTGTAGCTGCACCCAATGCACTATTTTCAGGCTTATTTTCTTTCCTTGATTTTAACGAATCCTCGTCAAAGCAAAAACTTCTACGACCTTTAGGGCTTTCAGTAGAACAATCATAGAAAATATATTCGTCCGTTTTTTTATCATAGCCAACAACATCGGGTTCTCCACCCGTTCTTTCCATTTCAAATAGCGACCAACATTTTTCAGGATATACATCCAATTTTGCTTGTACATTAGCCCATTCAATATTTTTATGACGGTTTCTATTTTTCTCAAAACGGTTTTTTAACGTGTTTAGTAGTTCTTGTTGCTCCGGTATTGATAATTCTTTTCTCATTCTATTTGTCAATTGAGTTTTTTAGCTGCATAACCTAATTTTCAAGTTTTTCTATGGTTTGCTTAAAACCTTCACTTGTTTTATAATGTATTTCTACCAACTCAAACAATTCTTTGGTTTCATACAGTTTGTACCAATTTAGAACTGTTTTTTCACCCTGACGTTCAAAATCTATTATAGCAATAAAATTCGGGTCAAAATTCTCATGTATTATTTTCTCGTAGAGGACAACTTCTCTAAAATGATTTTATTAGGGTAATTATTTCCATCCGTTCCGTGCATGGTGAATATCCATTCACCCCCTGTATGCACTTACATTTTTTCAATCGTGTTGGTGAAGCCATTAGGTCCCCACCAATTTTTTATATATTCAGGTTTAGTAAATGCTTCCCAAACTAATTTTATAGGGGCATCTAATAGAATTGATGTACTTTGCTCTCTTCCTGCTGGGTTGTTGTTTTCGTTTTGCATGGAGCTTTGTTATATTGATTTATAGAGTAATCCTATAGGTGTTTCCGTGAGTTGAAAAAATGGAATTTGTGATAAAACTAAAACCACACCCGAAGAAGCTCTTCCAGTATAGTTTTGATTTATTTCATCTCTTGTTACAAAACCATCTGTCAGCAATTTATTAATTGAATACTTAAAGATTTCAATTTTAATTTTTCCTTCCCTTCCATTAGAGGTTATTCTCTGAATGCCACCCCAATCAGCTTTAAGGATTTGATTTGTATCTCCATTTTTTCTTGTCAATGTTTTTCCTTCGAGAGGAATAATATATTTCTCCCAAATATCGTCAAATGTTTTGCCGTGTATATTGGTTTTTGATAATGGCAGAGATTGATTAATATCTATATGCAGTATTTCAATTTTTATTTTTTCAGCAACAGTAGTTGCCGTTTGTAATAAAATTCCATCTGTTGCCATGACTGCTTTAGTACAGTTAAAAAAATCTTTTGCACCATGCAGTTCCATTATTGCTTGTTTATTTATTTTTCTATTACTTCCTCTATACATTTTTGCTTGCACTGCAATTTTTTCATATCCATTAATTGCAAAAACATCAACACCAAAATCTCCGCTGTAGGGTGTCAATTCTGTTTTGTAACCTTGTTTCTGGAAATAGTTGCAAACAAGTTCTTCAAATTGTCTTGGTGTCATTAGTCTGCAAGATTTGCAAATGGTCG
>CAIWXG010000426.1 GCA_903916555.1 uncultured Bacteroidota bacterium | reverse complement strand
GCATTAGCAAAATTTAATTTTAATTTAAGATGTGCTTTAAAAACCGGTTTTAATGATATTCCTTATCTTTATGATCTTTCAAATAGTGCGGTTGCTTTCTATTATACAGTATACAATGAAACACAAAGTATAGAAATATCTGGAAATACATTTAGTTCAAATTGCCCAATAGTAAGTTTTGCAAATTTTCATAATCAGAATAAATATACTTTATCATATGAAGATGTATTTGATTTTATAGCTAGTGGTAGTTTAGTTACAGATGTATATCATTTTAATTTATATGTATATCAATCATTTAATACTGAAAATTATATTACAAATGATACCCATAACATAACTTTCCAACCAATACAACTTGCTTAAAAACCTACCTTAAAACCAACACAAATATAGGAGCAAGAAGGTATGGAGACATCAAAATATTATCAACCATATAATTCAGATTCAGAGTCTGGTTCAGATTCTGGATATGATTCTGAAACAACAAATACAACAACAGAATCATTTCAAAGTTCAACCAATTCATCAAATGCAAATGCTTATCCGAATTTTATTCAATTGGCTAAACATCTTCTAGAACCATCATCAAATAATGCTACGAATATTGGTGGTCCATCGTTTAACACAATTGAGAACCAAATATTCTATACAAAAGGGAGGGACTACGCATTGTATAATACTTCCAATGATACTATTGATTCTGGTATTTCTACAGCAACTCTTTATATTCCTCAAACCACTTCTAATTTATTAAATGCTACTACTACACAAGTAACTTCAATTATTAATTTGGATTCAACAGACCGTGATAAAGTTGTATATTCGCAACCAACAAATTTACAATTACGGCTTCCAAGAACATACAAGAATATTATGAATTTCCAAATTGTTCAAATCAAACTTCTATCTGCTTTTTATTATTTCAGAAAATCAAAACAGAATATTTCAATTTCTATTAACGAACAAGGAAGATTTCTAGATTTACAAGGGAATGTTGTGACTGGTTCGAATGTAACAAATCCAAACTTTCCTAAAGTTCTTAATATAGTTACAAATAGCATACGAGAAGGTTCATATGATATTAATACTCTGATTAATGAACTTATTACGCAACTAAATAATGTTCCTATATTCTATGATTTTGTTGGAGGATTTAACGATTTTGTTCCTTTGTTCGCTTCTACTGGTGATTATTCAGTAGGATTCAATCTCCCTGGTGATTACTATTTTAACAGTGTTACCAATGAATTCATAACAAATCCTACCATTCAGCAAATCGTTACAAATTATTTTAAAAGTCGTTATGCTGGTCAAACATCATATTCTATTAATAATATTAAAATCGCTTATTATTATCCCGTTCTAAAAGAAATATTGTTAGATAATAATTATTTTGGTATTCCTATTAATTTTACAAATGCCGATTCTACTCAGCTTCTGCCAGGGGAAACACCTACTACAAGATGTGTCTATTATTTTCAAGGATTAAATGACTCTTATGTATTAAGTGTTATTTTAACAAATTTAACAGCACTTGATAATTATAGATTAAACCATACATTCCGTTATAGTTTAATTAATAAATATAATGTATTTTATGATACATTTAATAATCATATTACGATTAATACAAATTCATTAAATACTAGTTTATATAATTTAATTATAGGTAAACAAGCTCTGTATTATAATCAACAATTTTCTAAATATAATATAACATCTAATATTTTTGCTAACCTCGCAACACAAAATACCTTATTACTTGCTGTCCTCACAGATATGTATAATTATTTACAGTATTATTTTGCCACGATATTTGGTGTTCAATATAATACATATGCTCTTGATTATTTTGGAAATCAAAGTAATTTACTATATTTACAAAATGGGTTTAATGCGAATGTAAGTTCTAACTACGATAGTAATGT
>CAIWXG010000425.1 GCA_903916555.1 uncultured Bacteroidota bacterium | reverse complement strand
AGAGGCTAAAGAAGAATTGGATATAATGAAACTAAGCCCAATAGAAAGAAAAGAATATGAAGCCTATATTACAGACTGGAGAGATAATTATGGCGTTATAGTGGGTAATTATAATAAAGGGAAGATTGAGGGGAAATTAGAGGGAAAAATGGAAGACATTATAAATATGTATAAAGAAGGCATTGGCTTAGAGATAATTGCAAGAGTAACGGGTTTAAATATAGCTGAAATTGAAAGAATAATTGAAAATGCCTAACCATACAACATTATTATTGTTATATTTTGTATACTGTATAATTTATAAAAACAAAGCAAATATTTAAACATTATAATTCATTTGCACTTATGCTATAATATTGAAAACGAATAAATTCTCTTATTTTTGCTTCATAAACACAAACTTAATTTATGGCCGCAATTAACAGACCTAAAACAAAACCACCTTTAAAAAGTATAGATTATCTATTAGAAATATTAGCAATTACATGTGTTGTTTTTATATGTGTGCAATGCCTTTATTATTATAATAATCTGCCCGAAACGATACCATTGCATTTTGATATTACAGGTAAAGTAGATGGCTATGGAACTAAAAATTTATTGTTTATATCGCCTATTATTGCAAGTGCACTATATTTAGGTTTAAACGTTCTAAACAGATTTCCTTGGGTGTTTAATTATCCGGTATTAATTAACGAAAACAATGCCATTATACAGTATAGGATTGCTAGCCGTACCTTCAGAATTATTATTTTTGCTATGATATTTTTGCAAAATTGTATTGTTTCGGATACTTATCAGGCAACAAAAAATTCTAATTTTCTATTTGGCTCATGGATAATGGTAATAATGGTAATAGGTGTTTTTCTACCTGTTGTTTTTATGATTTTCAAATCTCTTAAGAACAAATAAGCCGGCAACATTTTAGGTCTTTTGGAAACCTTCATATAGTGAGCGTATAAACAAAAAATCCTAATTTAACGTGAGTTTGAGATAAGAAGAGTAAAAATTATAGGAGAAGTTTTATTGTTGTTGATTTATTTACGCTTTTAAATATTATTAAATACTAAAAATAAAACAACTTTCCTTATATCGAACTCACGTTAATATAGCAATGGATGCATTAGAAAGATTACATAATCGGGGTCGTAAAGTGGGTGTTATATCTCATGTTTATGAGATTACCGAACGAATACATACCAAAATAAAAGATACAAAACAACTTAACTGTAAAAGTAAAATTGAAGTTGTGAGCTAATAAATATATGCATTCTATTTTTTTAACTTTACACTTTTAATTTTAAAAGCAACAACTAACTTTTTACAAAAACACATAGAATGAATTATATTATTAAATACAGGATGATAAAAATTTTTATGTTGTGTTTTTTTGTTATTAATTATTTTAGTTCTTTTGCTCAAGATAATTACGAAATACAAGTTTACCCATCGGAAACAATTTCTAAAAAAAATACGATGTTTGAATTGCATAGTAATATGGCTTTTGATGGCTTTCACAAATCAGAAAATAATACAGTGCCAACAAATACAATGCAAAGAGAAACAATTGAAATTACACACGGTTTGAATGATTGGTTTGAAATTGGATTTTATCTTTTTAATGCAATAGGTGATAATAAAAGAACCGGCTTTGTGGGTAGCCATGTTAGGCCACGCATCAAGATACCCGATAGTTGGCATTTACCTGTAGGTTTAAGTTTAGGTGGCGAATTTGGATACCAGAATAAATCTTATTTTGCTGATGACTTAACATTAGAAATACGTGGAATTATTGATAAAAAGTTAAAAAAATGGTACTGGGCTTTAAATGCTGCTTTCGATAAATCGCTGAGTGGTATTAATAAAAATAAAGAATTTGAATTTGCCCCTAGCATAAAATGTAGTTATAATATAAATAAAATAATAGCCTTGGGCTTTGAATATTATAATTCTGCCGGCTTTATAACTCATTTTTATCCTTACGAACAGCAACAACATTTGCTTTTTGCAGCTATAGATTTAGACTGGTCGCCAAAATGGGAATTTAATGCAGGCTATGGTTTAGGCATTACTTCTGCAACCGAAAATAAAATATTTAAAGTAATCTTAGGCTACAGAATTGATAGATAAAACTTATATTTATTTAATTCAATAAAAATGAAGAAAGTTTATTGAGAATGTTTCAATAAACTTTCTTCATTCATTATTAGCTATTACATTTTATTATTAAGCCAACTATATTAAAATCAACCTAATTTAGTTTAGCATATTTACGCTTCTGTTTACAAAATCAGTAAGTTCAGCCCCTGTAAGCATACCCTGAGAAAGCATAGCAAGGTCAAATGCTTGTTTTGCCAATTGCGTTTTTTCAGTTTCACTGCCGGCATTTAATATTTTGCTAATTAATTTATGATTGCCGTTTACTGCAACTTTATAACTATCAGGGAATGCACCATAGAAGCCCATACCACCACCGTTAATTGCCATTTCTTTCATCCTTCTCATAAACTCATCCATTGTTACTGAAACAGGAAAATCTTCCGGATGCAGGCTTTCTACCTCTACTTTCATATTTGTATTGCTAATAGCTTTTTCAAATAATGACTTAATATTATCACTTTGTTCTTGAGACAATACAGATTCTATTGCATCATTTTTTGCTATTAGTTTATCTATTACATCAGAATCAACCCTTTTTAAAGAAGTTTTTTCTAATTTACGCTCCATAGAACTAATAAAATGACTGTCAATAGGTGAATTCATTAATAATACATCATAACCCTTTTTAGTAGCATTCTGTATATATGAATCTTGCTTATTAGTATCGGTAGCATATAAATAAACAATTCTGCTATCTTTATCTGTTTGTAAAGGTTCTACTTTATCGTGATATTCACTTAATGTATAATTTTCTTTTTTAGTATTTACTAAAAGTGCAAAGTCTTTAGCTTTATCATAAAACTTCTCCTCGCTTATCATACCGTATTTAACGAAAAGCCCTATCTCATTCCACTTTTCTTCGTAAGATTTACGGTCGCTTTTAAATAAATCACCTAATTTATCAGCTACTTTTCTTGATATATAGCTGTTAATTTTCTTTACATTACTATCTGCCTGCAAAAAGCTACGCGATACATTTAACGGTATATCCGGTGAGTCTATAACACCATGCAATAACATAAGGAACTCTGGTACAATATCTTTTACTTCGTCTGTAATAAATACCTGACGCGAGAATAGTTTTATTTTATTACGTGTAAGCTCCAGTTCGTTCTTTACTTTAGGGAAATAAAGCACACCTGTAAGGTTAAAAGGATAATCAACATTTAAATGTATCCAGAATAACGGTGGTTCTGTCATCGGGTACAACTCACTGTAAAAAGCAAGATAATCATCATCTTTTAATTCAGTTGGCGATTTTGTCCATATTGGGTGTGTGTTATTAATAATGTCATCTACTTCAATTTCTTTCGTTTTTTCTTCACCTTTTTCATCAACACCATCCGGTACATATTCTGTTTTTGTACCAAATTTAATGGGTATTGGCAAGAACATACAATATTTTTTTAGAATATCGTAAAGTTTAGAATTCACTAAAAACTCTTCTGAATCTTGGTTTACATGTAAAATAATATCTGTTCCGCGAGTAGTACGGTCGCCTGCTGTAATCTCAAATTGAGTACTGCCATCGCAAGTCCAACGTGCAGCTTCTGCACCATCTTGATAAGATAAAGTGTTTATTTCAACAGTATCGGCAACCATGAAAGCAGAGTAGAATCCTAAACCGAATTTTCCTATTAATTCCTTAGCATCTTGTGCGTCTTTAAACTTATCTAAGAATTCAGTGGCTCCAGAAAAAGCTATCTGATTTATATATTTCTTAATTTCCTCTGCGGTCATACCGAGTCCATTATCCGAAATAGTTATAGTTTTCTTTTCTGCATCAAATGATACCGTTACTAATGGTTCGCCAATCTCACCACTAAAATGACCCAATGAAGACAAACGTTTTAGTTTTTGTACCGCATCTACCGCATTAGATACTAACTCGCGTAGAAATATCTCATTATCTGAGTATAAGAATTTTTTGATTATCGGAAAAATATTTTCCGTGTTAATTGAAATCGTGCCTTTTTCCTGCATAATAATTTATGTTTTTCTATGTATTTAGGAGTAAGCAATTGTTGTTCCAACTTATTTATACAGTCATTTTGTCAGTAATTCAGAAGTAGTATTTACAAAAAAAGCTCGTTTGTTTAATACAAACGAGCTTTCGATATGGAGAATTACCAATACTACTATGGTACTTCTACAACATTCAAAATTTGATTAATAATTTGCTCCGAAGTAATGTTTTCTGCCTCTGCCTCGTAAGTAAGTCCAATACGATGTCGCATAACATCATGACAGATTGCTCTTACATCTTCAGGTATTACATAGCCCCTCCGTTTAATAAATGCATAGGCTTTTGCTGCTAATGCAAGATTGATACTTGCACGCGGCGAGCCACCATAATTGATGTATGGTTTTAATTTTGGCAATTTATATTCATCCGGGAAACGGCTTGCAAAAACAATATCAAGTATGTAACGTTCTATTTTTTCATCCATATATACTTCACGCACCAAATGACGAGCTGTAATAATGTCATTAATAGTTACTACGGGATTTATTTTTGTCATTCCATCCAGATTAAGGTTGGTACGAATTATCTGGCGTTCCTCTTCTAATTTAGGATAAGTTATTACTATCTTTAGCATAAATCTATCCACTTGGGCTTCAGGTAATTCGTAAGTACCCTCTTGTTCTATTGGGTTTTGTGTGGCAAGTACTAGAAATGGCTCTTCAAGTTTGTAGGTATTATCGCCAATTGTTACCTGTCTTTCTTGCATTGCTTCAAGTAAAGCACTTTGAACTTTGGCAGGAGCACGGTTTATTTCGTCTGCAAGAATAAAATTGGCAAAAATAGGTCCTTTACGAACCGCAAATTCATGATTTTGAGGATTGTAAACCATAGTACCCAAAACATCGGCAGGCAATAAATCCGGTGTAAACTGTATTCTGGCAAATTTCGCCTGTATCGCAGTTGCCAAAGATTTTATTGAAAGTGTTTTTGCAAGTCCAGGTACACCTTCTAGCAATACATGCCCGTTGGCAAGTAAACCAATCATTAGCCTTTCAACCATAGTTTTTTGTCCTACTACGGCTTTGTTCAGTTCCATATTCAACAACTCAATAAATGAGCTTTTTTGGTGAATGCGTTCATTCAATTCCCGAATGTCAACAGATGATATAATATCCATATTTATTTAAAGTTCTAAAGTTTATTACTGTAAAAAATAGTTTGAATTAAGAAGTAACAAAAATAGAAAGGTAAAAGTAAAAAGTTATATAAATATATAGTTTTAACTTTTTTTAAAAATAAGTTTATCTTTTAATGAAAATTTCAAATGAATAGAATAAGTAACTGCTATTTAGAATATATTTAAACGGATATTAAATTCACATCAAAATATATTTTGCAACATAATACAATATAATAAACCTATCTTTGCAATAATATGATAATTGCCAACCCTATATCCGACCTCGTTTTTAAATGGCTTATGAGTAATGACCGTATTGCCCGTTTCTTTTTAGAAACCCTACTGGAGCAAGACATATTGGAAGTACATTTGAAACCACAGGAACTACCTTATTTTAACAAAGAAGACGATGCTAGTCTTTCTGCTGCACTTACTGTAATGCGTCTTGATTTTGTTGCTACCATAAAAACAGCCGATGGAGAACATAAAAAGGTTTTAATAGAAATACAAAAAGCAAGAAACACGATAGATGTTATGCGGTTTCGTAACTATTTGGCAGAGCATTATAAACAAGAAGATGAAATTGAAACCGATAAAGGAAAACAATATGTTGCATTACCTATTATAACAATTTATCTGCTTGGGTTTAAATTACAAAATGTGGATACACCTGCACTTAAAGTAGCTACGCAATATATTAATCAGGTGAACCATGAGGTAATGAATATAAAAAGCGACTTGATAGAAAAATTGACTCATGAGAGTTATATAGTGCAAATACCTCGCATAGAAGCAAAATTAAATACCCGGCTGGAACAATTGCTTAGTTTTTTTGAACAAAACTATTTTACAGATTCCTCCGGGCTTATAAAAGAATACCCCTACCCACTAGAAAATGATTTAATGAAACTAATAGCAGACGAACTGCACTATTTAGGAACAGACCCCCAAAAACAACAATACCTTGCTACCGAAAAAGAGGCCATGCGAGTATATAAACATGAATTATTTGAAATAGAGTTGGAAGTTGAAGAAAACAAGATTGCTTTAGAAAAAATGAAGAAAACATTAGAAGAAAACAAAAAAACTATTGAAGAAAAAGATAAAGCATTACAAGATGCATTAGATAAAATTGCAGAATTTGAAAGAAATAAAAATGATTCTCAATAGTTTGTAATTTTTTTGAATTGAAAAATTAAGAGTATTTATAAATATAACATTTTATATAAATTATTGGACAAAATATCTCAGTTAGTTTGTAAAGAGAAACCTTAATGATTACAAATATTTAAACGCTATATTTCTACAATATAGTTTACTTTTGGTTGCATTATGGATAATTTTGAAGTACGCTGGTTGCAACTGGAAATTATGTTACGGGAGCGTTTTGGAAAAGTGCCTGATTTGCAAGGCATTCTGTTTTTAATTGGTATTAATGAATTAGATAGTTTCCCAAAGGATACCTATACAAAAGAACAAAAACAAGATTTAATGCATATTGCTGTTTGTAAATTACTTAGCAGCCTTAATTATTACGAATTTACAGGTAGAGATGAAGATGGGTGGCCTCATTTCGAAGCTGTTAAAGTTGTAGAAGTAAAAGGTATAACCGAACAAGAACACATGCTGAAAGAATGTATAATTAATTATTTTAATTCGTAAATTAAACTTCTTGGCTTTAAATACTAATTCCAAATTAGAAAGAGGCTTATCGCTTACGCAGGCTACTGCCATAAATATGATAGATATGGTGGGCATAGGGCCATTTGTAACCATATCTTTTGTAGCTGCAAATCTTAAAGGACCATTATGCCTTCTGGCTTGGTTGCTTGGTGCATTACTTGCATATATGGATGGAATGGTATGGGCTGAAATGGGTGCCAAATGGCCGGAAAGTGGTGGCAGCTATGTTTTTTTACAAAACTTATTCGGGAACAAATTCGGTAAATTAATGGCATTTCTGTTTATATGGCAAACACTTATACAAGCCCCATTAACAGCAGCAAGTGCAGCTATTGGTTTTTCTAAATATTTTCAATACTTATGCCCTCTATCCGTTTTAGAACAGAAGGCACTTAGTGGTGGGTTGATATTACTGATAATAGCACTTTTATACAGGAACATAAAAAGCATAGGTAAAATATCTGTAATACTATCTATTGTTACTATTTGTACAATTCTATGGCTGTTATTTTCTTCAATTGGCCACATGGATTACTCTAAAGTACTGGATATGAGTAATACCGACTTTCATTTTTCACAATTGTTTTTTGTTTATCTGGGACAGTCTTCTGTTAAAGCGGTCTATTCCTATTTGGGATACTATAATGTATGCCATTTAGGGGGCGAAATTAAAAAACCGGAAATAAATATACCTAAAAGTATTTTTATATCTATAACCGGTATTGCAATATTATACCTAAGTATGCAAACAGTGGTAATTGGGGTGCTTCCATGGCAACAGGTTGCCAAATCGGAATTTATAGTTAGTGAGTATTTCGAACATATTTATAATCACTCTATAGCATTAGTAGCTACGGCACTCATATTGTGTATTGCATTGGCATCTTTATTTTCTTTATTATTAGGTTATTCACGCGTACCTTATGCGGCAGCATTAAATGGCGATTTCTTCCCTATTTTTGCTAAAGTACACCCTAAACATAAAATACCTCATATATCGCTGCTTTGCATTGGTTTATTGGCATTTATTTTTAGTTTATTGTTTAAAATGAAAGATGTAATTACAGCAATAATAACAATGCGCATACTTATACAATTTGTATCGCAGGCTGTTGGTGTTATTGCTTGGCGCAAACTAAAACCCCATGATACCAGACCATTTAGTATGCCTTTATTTCCACTACCGGCAATTATAAGTATCGTAATCTGGCTGTTTTTACTATTTACCAGCGAACCGCAATTTATTTTAGGTGCAATTGGCTTTATTGCTTTGGGGGTAATACTCTACTTTGTGAAAAATAAATATATTAAGCCTTTACCACAAAAGACCTCATAGAAATAGAACCCATATCCATACTGTCGTTGAAATAATGTATCTGTTCATTTTTCTGTTGCACACCAAGAATATAATATAACGGCAATAAATGGTCGTTACTTGGGTGTGCCATATCGGCTGTTTTACCTAATAATTTTTTATAATTTTGTAACGATGCGTGGTCGCCTTTACTAATCCATTCTGCCATTTTAGTATCAAATTCTATTGCCCAGTCATAATTTTTTCCTGTTTTATTCCAATCAACTTCCATTAAATTATGTACAATATTGCCACTACCCATTATCAGCACCCCTTTATCGCGAAGTTTATTTAGTTGTTGTCCTATTTTATAATGGTAGGTGGTAGGCATTTCATATACTATACTTAATTGGTAAACAGGTATGTCTGCCAATGGAAACATTGGCAAAAGCACACTCCATGTGCCGTGGTCTAGACCCCAGTTTTCGTCGCTCTGTACATGGCTTTCGTTTATTATTTCTCTTGTTAAAGCCGCAAACTCCGGAGAACCGGGTGCAGGATATTCCTGCTCAAACAATTTTTTAGGGAAACCGCCAAAGTCATGTATTGTTTTTGGTTGTGCTGTAACCGTAACTTTAGTAACAGACGTTAACCAATGTGCCGAGATGGATAAAATGGCTTTGGGCTTTGGTAAGGAAGACCCTATTTGTTGCCATGTATTATGGTATATATTGTTTTCTATAGCATTCATAGGGTTACCATGACCTACAAATAAGGCAGGCATTCTTTCTGTAGGTTTTAATTGGCTACCTAAAGCCTGTAAAGCATTTAATGTTGACATACCGGTAAATTGAGAGATAGCCACTAAGCCACCTGTTTTTAAAAATAAACGACGTTCCATGTTGTTGTTTTAACTTAGAAACTTTTACCAAAGATATGTGTATGTACATGCATTTCCAAAAAAGAATTTGCATAAATAGATATTACCTATGAATGTATGTATGTAATTGATTAGTAGAAAAAACAATCAAAGTCGATACCTTTTATTGCTTCGAATAATGGTTGTTCAAAAAGAACAAACCAATATCATACGCTTAATTAATTGCAAACTTGTATCTTAGTGCCATCAAACTAAAATAAAAATGGCACAATTAATTAGAAAAGAGGATGCACTTGAATATCATGAAAAGGGGAGACCAGGCAAGATAGAGGTAATACCCACTAAGGAAACCAAAACCCAAAGAGACCTCGCTTTAGCTTATTCGCCAGGTGTTGCTGTGCCTTGCATGGAAATACATGCAAATCCCGAAAATGTATATCGTTATACTGCAAAAGGTAACTTGGTAGCTGTTATTAGTAATGGTACGGCAGTTTTAGGGCTTGGCAATATTGGGCCGCTTGCTTCTAAACCCGTAATGGAAGGTAAAGGATTGTTATTTAAAATATACGCTGATATTGACGTTTTTGATATAGAACTTGATTGTAATGACATAGACGAATTTGTAAAAGTAGTAAAGGCTTTAGAGCCTACTTTCGGTGGCATAAATTTAGAGGATATTAAATCGCCGGAGTGTTTTGAGATAGAAAAACGACTGAAACAAGAATTATCAATTCCTATAATGCACGACGACCAGCATGGTACTGCCATCATTTCGGGTGCTGCATTGCTTAATGCAATAGATATTGTGGGTAAAAATATTAGCGATGTGAAATTTGTAATTAGTGGTGCAGGTGCATCTGCAATTTCTTGTTGTAAAATCTACCTTGCTTTAGGGGCAAATGTCAAAAATATGTACATGTTCGACAGTAAAGGTCTTATTATTAAATCAAGACATGATTTAGACGAACATAAAATACAATTTGCACAAGATATAGAACACATAGAATTAGAAGAAGCAATGGTAGGAGCCGATATTTTTATTGGCTTATCTAAAGGCAATGTAGTATCGCAAGATATGGTAAGGAGCATGGCTGATAAACCAATTGTTTTTGCATTGGCTAATCCCGACCCCGAAATTACGTATGATGACGCCATGTCTGCTCGCCCCGATTTAATTATGGCTACCGGTCGCAGTGACTATCCTAATATGGTAAATAACGTATTGGGATTCCCTTATATTTTCAGGGGTGCTTTAGATGTGCGTGCTTTTACCATAAACGAAGAGATGAAACTTGCTGCGGTTAAGGCTTTGGCTGCATTGGCAAAAGAACCGGTACCCGATATTGTAAATGTTGCCTACAACACTACCTCACTAAGTTATGGCCCTACCTATATTATACCTAAACCTATGGACCCCAGGTTACTGGTTACCGTGTCTATGGCTGTAGCAAGAGCTGCGATGGATAGTGGTGTAGCCAAGCAACCTATTAAAGATTGGCAAGCTTATGAGTCCGAACTATATAAACGTTTGGGATCTGATGATATGGTGCTTAAATATGTAATTAATAAAGCTAAACAAAATCCGAAACGTGTAGTGTTTGCAGAAGCTGAAAACATTAAAATACTTAAAGCGGCACAAATAGCCAAAGACGAAGGTATTGCAATACCTATATTATTAGGTAATGAAAAGAAAATACGTTCCCTTATAGAAGAAAACAACATACACTTACCTGAGGTAGAAATAATAGACCCTAAAAGTGATGCCAATGAACAGAAACGTGCCGAATTTGGTGCTCATTTCTTCGAAAAACGCAAACGCAGAGGTCTTAATGCTTACGAATCTAAAAAAGCCATGCGAGACAGACCTTATTATGGCTGCATGATGGTAGATTGTGGAGAAGCTGATGCGTTAATTTCAGGCTTAACGAGGAAATATCCTGATACGATTCGTCCGGCTTTAGAAATTATAGGTATGGAACCCAATGCTAAGCGTGTAGCAGGTATGTATATTATGCTTACCAAAAAAGGTCCATTATTTTTTGCCGATACCACTCTTAACTTTTTCCCTACGGAGGATGAGTTAGTAGATATTGCTTTGCTTACGGCAGAGGCAGTTGAAAACTTAAATATAAAACCGAGGATAGCAATGCTTTCCTATTCTAATTTCGGCAGTTCGCCATCGCCTGAAGCAACTTTGGTAAGCAACGCAGTAGCAAAAGTAAAACAACGCAGACCCGATTTAATAGTTGATGGTGAAATACAAGCAGGTGTAGCTTTTAATAAAGACTTATTACGAGAAAACTATCCATTTAGCGAGTTGGTAAACGACCCACCAAATGTATTGATATTCCCTAATTTGTCTGCTGGTAATATTGCCTATCATTTATTGCAAGAGGTAGGTGGTGCAGAAGCGGTAGGACCAATTTTACTGGGTATCCGCAAACCTGTATATGTATTACAGTTAGGTAGTTCTGTAAGGCAAATAGTTAATATTATAGCTATGGCAGTTGTGGAAGCACAGGTAAAGAGTTAAGGTGAGGGGTGGGGCATTCTATGCAATCAGAACAGTTGCATAGATATGCCTTATAAATAATGTTATATAAAAAATATTTAATTAAACTTTACACTTTCTATAATAATATCATATAAAATGCCACGAACCCTGAAGGGGTGCTATAATTTGCCAATGTAGAATAAAAAACAATATCACCCTTTCGGGGTTTTGTGTAATTAGGGTATTTCACCTTTGCTCATATAGAGCGACGCAAATACTATTATATTAAGCCCCCGGCTGTACGAGCAGCATGCAGGTCTACCTAATATAAATATATTTTTTATACCAATTTTAATGTCTAACGGGTATTACTACCCTCTTTTTATTATTCTTTCAATTTCATCAATGCTTAAACCAGTAACTCTCGCAATTATTTCTATACCAATACCTTCTTTATGCATATTTATAACGTCTTCCGTTTTCCCCTCTAACATACCTTCTATTTTACCCTCCAACATACCTTCAATTTTTCCTTCTAATTTCCCCTCAATCTTCCCTTTATTATAATTACCCACTATAACGCCATAATTATCTCTCCAGTCTGTAATATAGGCTTCATATTCTTTTCTTTCTATTGGGCTTAGTTTCATTATATCCAATTCTTCTTTAGCCTCT